>ONVT01000018.1 GCA_900321365.1 uncultured Eubacteriales bacterium
GAAACGAGAATTTGCAGAGGGAATGAAAATGCTAAAAGTTAAACTTACAATTACAGAGAGCAAATGCAGATGCGGGTATTTCAAAAAAGGACAGGAGTTTATAGTTGAAGATTTATGCCCGCCTTTATGCCATGAACTCTGGAATAGCATATATCCTTCGGTCTATGCGCTGCGGAATGGAGCTTCACTTGATTATGGGGACGGCCGCGCAAAAGTATTTGATGCTAAATGTCCAGACGGGGGAAGAGTTTGTATTCATGGAGAGGTTTTAGATTAACAAATTCCAGTTTTGAAAGGCCTGTGATATGACCGAAGCAGAACTATATAAAGAACTTGGAGAATTGACGAAGGACAAGGACATATGGAAAGATAGTATTCCATATGTATCGTCCCTCCTTGCTCATGATTCCGTAAAGATACAGACAAAGGCGCTCTGGCTGCTCGGCGAGATGGGCCTCATCTACCCTCAGCCCGTGCAGGACACGGTTCCAACTATCGCTTCCTTCCTTGACAGCCCGGAGCCGCTATTGCGGGAGCGGGCAGTGAACGCTCTCGGCAGGATCGGGCGTGGTCGCTATCAGGCGATTGAGCCGTATTGGACGGGCTTGTTCCGCTTCGCCTCTGATGAGGAGCCAAGAGTCCGTCTGGCGTTTATCTGGGCGTCAGAAAACATCGCTACTAACACACCTGACATCTATGGGGATCATATGCCTGTGTTTGAGAAGCTCCTGCATGATACGGATGACAAGGTGCGGATGGAAGCGCCAGAGATATTCCGTGTCCTCGGCAAACGCAGGCCGGATTTCGTTAGGCCTTATGTGGAGCAACTGCGACAAATATCGAAAACCGACGAGAATCGAGTGGTAAGAATCCACTGTCTGGGTGCGATTAAGGCGACAGAAGTGAAATAAACGAATCCGGTTATGGAGGCGAATATGATAGACATTTCCATGCTCAGTAATCAGTATAGTGTCCGACGGCTTGATGACTCGGACGCAGATGATATTCTCGACTTTTGCCAGAAAAACACCATGTACTATCAGTATTGTGGAGCCGAGACATCCAAAGATCAGGTTTTGAACGATCTGCATATCACGCCTCCGGGAGTTGATATGGCGGATAAATACTATGTGGGCTTTTTCAACGGCGAGGAAATGGTAGCGGTTTTGGATCTCATTGATGGATATCCGGAACCGGACATCGGATATATAGGATTCTTTATGATGAATGCCGCCCTTCAGGGAAAGCAGATCGGAAGTGAGATCATTCAGGATGTTTGCTCGTATTTGAAGCAAATCGGCAAAACAGCGATCCGGTTGGGCATAGCTAAGGATAATCCGCAGGCCAACCATTTCTGGAAGAAGAACCGTTTCACCGTCATCAAGGAAGTTGAACGCGATGGTTGGACTATCCTTGTTGCTGAGAAAAAGCTCTGATAACGCAATGACACGATTTGGAGCCTTTGCCATGGATCAGAACAATACGGAGAACATCGAATGGTCCTCCCTCAGCTATGAGGAGAAGAACCGGCAGCTGTTTCTCCGACAGAAGAAAACGCTCGATATGTTTTTGGAACGCGGTGCCATTTCGCAGGCACAGCACGACAAGAGCCTCCATGACCTGATCGAGAAAATGGGCATGGAAGCAGAGGTGAAAGGATAGCCGGATCGTTGAGGCGATCCATCTATATGCTATATGAGAAGCACGGCTTTGTGGATTTCGGGTTCGGCGAATATGATCTGTCAGCTTTATTGGGAGCGGGATAAGAACCTGTTGGATCACAACGGCTTTATCCACGAAGGGAGGAAGCACATATGGTCACACATGTCGGAACGCAGATGATCGAGACGGAACGTCTGATCCTCCGCCGTTTTGAGTATTCGGACATAGATTCCATGCTCCGGAATTGGATCGCCGATGAAGAGACACAGTGGGGATATGGTGAGCCATATTATCCGACGCCTGAGGCGGTGCGGGATCTGTTTGATACAAAGTACATCATTTCCTACGCAAAGGATGATTACTACCGGTGGGCGGTCATCGAGAAAGAGACGCTTGAATGCATCGGGCAGATTGCATTTTTCCGTATGGATACGGCCAATCGGCATGGTGAGATCGAGTATGTGATCGGACCTGCTTTTCAGGGAAAAGGGTATGCGACTGAAATGACGAAAGCGGTCATTGCATTTGGTTTTGATCAGATCCACCTTCACAGGATCGAGATCGATTGCAGAACGGAGAACAAAGCGTCACAAAGAGTCATAGAGAAGTGCGGACTGAAGTATGAAGGCGTTTTTCGCGATTTCTTCTGGCGCAGGGATCACTATGAAGGAAGACAGGTGTTCTCGATCCTGGAGCGGGAGTGGAACGGAGAATGAGCAGATCAATGAAATAAGCAGATCCGAAATCTGCAGAGGTAATGTATGCTTAAGTATATCACGCTGCGGGACATGCCGGAGCTGAAAGGGCCCGCGGCGGATTGGTTTCACAGCAAGTGGGGCGTCCCGAAGGAAGCGTATCTGAAATGCATGGACGCTTACCTGAGCGGAAAGACAGAATTCGGATGGTATCTCTGCCTCGGGGAGAACCGGATCGCCGGAGGATTGGGAGTGATCGAAAACGACTTCCATGACCGAAAGGATCTCGCCCCGAACATCTGCGCTGTTTACACCGAAGAAGCGTACCGGGATCGGGGGATCGCAGGGATCCTTTTGAACATGGCCGTGAACGATCTCCGTCAAAAGGGAATCACGCCGGTGTATCTCGTTACTGACCATATCGGGTTCTATGAGCGGTATGGCTGGGAGTTCCTCTGCATGGTCCAGGGGGACGGTGAGCCTGGGATGACACGCATGTACATCCACAGATGAACTCCGGCCCGGCAGCGGACAATTTCCTGTTACGGATAAGGACATTTTGATGACTATCCATGTGAGGTGAGCATATGGCATCGAGTAAAGAGTATCTCGATTATATTTTGGATCAGCTTTCCGGCCTGGATGACATCTCCTACCGAGCCATGATGGGGGAATACATCATCTATTATCGCGGCAGGATCGTCGGCGGCATTTACGATGACCGTTTTCTGGTGAAGCCTACGAAGTCCGCTGCGGCAATGATGCCGGATGCGGAGATGGAACTCCCATATGAAGGCGCGAAAGAAATGCTGCTCGTAGACGATGTGGAGAACAGGGAGCTCCTGAGAGGATTGCTTGAAACAATGTACGATGAGCTGCCTGCAGCAAAGAAGAAACAGAAAAAGAGCGATCTGCAGAGGTGAAGCCATGGCATGGAGATGTCCGAAATGCGGCAGGTAAGCAGCGGAGACGGTATGAAGAACGCAATCGATATCCGATCCATTCGGGAAAATGAACTTGGCCTTCTCAAAGATTTTCTGTATGAAGCTATATTCATTCCGGAAGGCGCAGTGCCGCCTCCGAGGGATATTGTGGAGAAACCGGAACTGCGCGTCTACACGGACGGTTTCGGAACGAAGCCCGGCGACAACTGTCTCGTTGCGATCGATGATGGGGAGATCGTCGGAGCTGTCTGGACGCGGATCATGAATGATTACGGCCACGTGGATGATGAGACTCCGTCATTTGCCATTTCCCTTTACAAGGCTCATCGCGGAAAAGGTATCGGCACGAGGCTTATGGCAGAAATGCTGGACATCCTTCGGGATCAAGGATATAAAAGAGCATCCCTTGCCGTTCAGAAAGATAACTATGCCGTAAGAATGTATCAGAAGATCGGGTTCCGGATCGTGGATGAAAATGATGAGGAATTCATCATGGTATGCGATTTTTAGAAATCGGGATTTGCAGGGGAGAATACATGATGCTAACTTTGGTCAAGCCGGCTTTTGATGATTTGTGGTTCAGAGAAAAACTGATGGCAGATGAAGAGACCATGTCTTATAACGCCAGGTGGGGCGGCACGATCCCATTTCCCGAGGATGCGTGGGAATCCTGGTATGAA
>ONVT01000038.1 GCA_900321365.1 uncultured Eubacteriales bacterium
CCCGTGCAATGGAGATCTGCTGCTTCTGTCCCTGAGACAGAACAAGGCGGCTGTCCAGCATCGTCTCATACCCTTCGGGAAGCGTGCTGATGTAATAGTCAAACCCGACGGCACAGACCGCTCTCTCCACCTTCTCCTTTGAAGCGTCCTTTGTCCCGAAGGTCAGGTTCTCCCAGAGGGTTCCTTCAAAAACCCAGGGATCCTGAAGCACCATGCTGAATTTCTCCCTGAGGTCTTCCCGCTTCATAGTCGCGACGTCCACTCCGTCCACACAGATCCTTCCGCCGTCAATCTCATAAAACCGCATCAGAAGATTAATAATCGTCGTCTTGCCGGCTCCGGTGGGTCCGACGATGGCAATCTTCTGGCCCTTCCTGACACTCTGTGAGAAGTCTTTGATAACAGGCTTTGAAGAGTCATATCCGAACCGGACATGGTCAAAGACCACATCGCCGGTATTCTCCGTCTCCACCTTCTCCTTCCCGCTCTCATCCGAAAGCTCCTCCTCATCCATCAGGCCGAAGATCCTCTTCAGGGCCGCGCTCATATTCGAAAGGCCCTGGATGGAGGAAGCCATCCGGTTGATGGGAGTTGCCAGGATGCTGTTAAAGGAGACAAATGTAACCAGCTGGCCAAAGGTCAGAGTCCCCTCCATAGCCATGTATGCCCCGGCAAGATAGATCAGGAGCGTCGAAACATAGCTGGTCAGGGTGGAAAGAGGAGCACCCAGTCCGGACGCAGACTGCGCCTTGAAATCCGTCTTTCCGAGGCCTTTGTTAATCTGGTCGAATTCGCTGCGGGAACTCTCCTCATGATTATAGGCCGCGACAACATTATGATTGGAGAAGTTTTCATCGATATATCCGTCAAGAAGTCCGGTGGACTTTGCCTGGGCCAGATAGAATTTTCCTGAAAGCTTCCCGACGATCGTTACCAGGGCGCTGCCTGCCAGCGTCGCAATGACGCTGATCAATGTCAGGATCGGAGAGGAGATGAGCATGATAACCAGCGCCGCCGCCATCGTGATGAGACCGCCTCCCAGGTAAAAAATGCCATTGGTCAGATTCTGTCCGATCACATTTGTGTCGTTCGTAAGATTGGACAGGATATCCCCCGAGTTCCTGTTGAAAAAAAAGCTCATGGGAAGACGGTCCAGCTTCTCAAAGAGTTCCTTTCGGAATTTTCTTGTCACATCGGTGGAAACCAGCGTCAACAGCTTCTGCTCCTTCTGGTCCGAATAGAACAACAGAATCTCCAGGGCCAGCGTAAGCAGGCACATCAGGACGATGGACTTCAGATCCATCCCGTCTTCTGACTTGATCCCGTTTGTGATCATGTCAACAACTTTTCCTCTGGCGATTGGTTCCGTCAGCATAAACAAGGTACTGAAGCAGGCGCAGACGATCGCAAGGATCAGATGCCTGCGGTTTTGCCCGATATATCCCAGAAGCCTTCTCAGTGTCCCTTTCTTTTTCATTGCGGCAGTTCCTCCTGACTAAGCTGGCTCTCAGCAATCTCACGGTACGTCTGGCAGGCAGACAAAAGCTCCCTGTGCGTTCCCTTCCCGACAATCTGTCCGTTTTCCATAACCAGGATCTGATCCGCGTCCATAATCGTCCCGATCCGCTGGGCGACGATAATCTTTGTCTGATCCGGATACTTTTCATTCAGCCTGTCACGGACCGTACGGTCCGTCTTGAAGTCCAGAGCGGAAAAGGAGTCATCAAAGATCAGGATCTCGGCCGGCTTGGCAACGGTCCTTGCTATGGAGATACGCTGTCTCTGGCCGCCGGAAAAGTTGCTTCCTCCGCGCGAGACTGCCGCCTCATATTCTTCAGGGATCTGAGAGACAAACTCATCAGATCCGGAAGCGTAGCCTGCCGCGCGGATATAATCGATATCATCTCTCCTGTCCTCACATCCATACACCACGTTGGAAGCAAGCGTTCCAGAAAAGAGCACTGCCTTCTGCTGCGTCAGGCTGATCCGCTTCCGAAGCTCCTCAAGAGGATACTCCCGGACATTGACCCCGTCGAGGAAGACATCCCCCTCGGTCGCATCATAAAACCGCATGAGCAGATTGATCAGCGTTGTCTTGCCGCATCCGGTGGGGCCGATCACCGCCACCGTACTCCCCTTCTTACATTCAAAGTCAAGATCCCTGATAAAGGCTTCCTTCGAACCCGGGAACATGAAGGACACATGACTGAAACGCACCGTTCCCTCCTCCCGGGGGACGGCGCCGCTGCCATCCCTGACTGCAGGTTCAAGATTCAGAACCTCATTGATCCTTCCCGCTGATACCTTTGCTTTCGGGTACGAGATCACCACCAGTACAAGAAGGCTGAACGCACTTATAAACTGGTAAGCATAGGGCGTGAAAGTGAGCATCGCAGACAGATATCCTTCTCTGAGATCCATCGCCATCGTGCTCAGGGCAAATGCGCCGACAAGGTAAATATATGGATACATAATGCTCATGCTTAAAATGGAGCCGGGAACCATCAGCGCATTCGGAAGCTGGCTGTTTTTCTCCGAATCATAGACCTCCTCATTTGCCTTCTGGAAGGTCTGATTCGTGGCATCCTGGGCATTGTATGCCCGGATCACATCAATTCCTCTCAGCTTCTGCATGATCAGCATAGTGATACCGTCTGCCTGCTTCTGCAGCTTTTTGACATAGGGAGTCGACTTGACAAGGATGAACGTGATGAAAATGGCATACAGTGCCGCAGATATCACAATCGCGAAGATCCATGAGAAAGAATACTGACTGATCTTGAAGGAAACCCAGACAAAGATCACCGGCACCTTGACCACTGCCTGAAACAGGTACCCGGCAATGTTCTGGATATTCAGAAGATCGGACGTACACCGGTTGACAAGGCTGGTGACCGTGACGCTGTCGATATTCTCTGCAGACAG
>ONVT01000002.1 GCA_900321365.1 uncultured Eubacteriales bacterium
ATGCCCAAAACCGCGGTATATGCGGTTAAACTAAGCGCTTTCCGGCGCTGACGCTTGGAAATCGCTAAGGTTAACCAGTATATCTTTTTCAGGAACATGGCGCCCCCGCTGCTGAAGAACCACCTCCGCGAAGCACCATTAGCGGGAGCGGGCTGTGGTGCCTCGCGGAGGTGATTCCTCAGCCGAGGGATCACCGTACTGCCGGAAGTCAGTCGTTCTCCCACACTGTATACCTGTGATGGCGGAGAAGGGATACCGCCCTGTCCATGGATTTCCGCCCGTAGAATTCAATGGCAAGCGCACCCTGTTCATAGATCCTGTTGTGGACGATGGATATATTCTTGATGGAGATGCGGTTAAGGGCAAGGATTGTCGCGACCATCGCGATCGCGCCGCTCTCATCTATGACATCACAATAGATCAGGTACGAGCGCTTGACCGGACCCGGGGAAGCGAAGCTGAAGGAATTCCGGTAATCCCGGCTTTTCTGAAACATCCGGTGGATATAACCGCCGTCCCCTCTGCACATATGATCCCTGGCTTCGATCATCCTGTCCAGAAACGCGTCCATCACCTTCGCGATGTTTTCACTGTTCTCCACGCAGATCGACTCCCACATGTCCGGGGAGGAAGAGGCAATCCTGGTGATGTCGCGGAATCCTCCCGCCGCGATCTGGCGCATGTATTCGCTGTCACTGTCAAGGTCATGGACCGTATTGACAAGCGAAGAAGCGATCACATGAGGAAGGTGGCTGATCGCCGCGGTGATGTAATCGTGCTCCTCCGGATCCAGCATCAGAGGGAGCGCCCTGAGCGAAATGGTCAGATCGCGGAACATCTCCACCTTCTCCGGGGGAACCTCTTTCGTGGGAGTGATGATGTAGTACGCATTTTCAAACAGATGGTCGCTGGCGTTGTCCAGGCCTGTCTTTTCTGATCCGGTCATGGGATGCCCGCCGATGAACTGTCCGGAAAGTCCCAGTTCGCTGACCGCTCTGTGGATGGGGGTTTTTACGGATCCCACATCTGTAAGGAGGCAGTTCCCGGAGAGTACAGGTTTCAGCTGTTTCAGCAGAGAGATGTTCCGCTCCGCGGGAGCGCAGAGAAAGAGGATGTCACATTCTGAAAAATGCTCGTCCGAGGCGCTTTCGCAGATCAGGTCGATGATCTTCCTTTCCAGCGCCTTCTCACAGGTTTTTCTTGTGCGGGTGTACGCCATGATATGGCAGAGAGTGTCTGCTTTTTTCAGGTTCATGGCAAGAGATCCGCCGATCAGGCCAAGTCCGATAAATCCGTATGTCATAATTCCTCCTGAGTCTCCGGTTCTTTAACCGTTTCATCTACTAAAGCATATTCTGCCATACACCGGCCCAAAGCGCAAGCCTGCGCCTTGCGGAATCAGGCTGCAGTGGCTCACGGAGGCGGTTCCTCAGCCGCGGGGGTGGCGGGGAAACGGCTTGAAAAAGCCACAAAAGCCTTGCATTCAACCCTCTGTTTATGTAAAATAATCGCATATGGGCATTTGCCCGAATTACGTGAATGGAGGATGATACGGATGAAAGTTTACAACACTGACAAGATCCGCAATGTCGTGCTTCTGGGCCACGGCGGCGCGGGTAAGACGAGCCTTCTGGAGGCGATGGCCTATCTGAGCGGGATTACGAGCCGGCTCGGGAATGTCGCCGACGGGAATACGCTCAGTGATTATGATAAAGAGGAGCAGAACAGAAAGTTCTCGATCAGCACCTCTGTCGCGCCTGTGATCCGCGGCGATGTGAAGATCAATGTTCTCGATGCTCCAGGATATTTTGATTTTGTCGGCGAGGCCGAGGAAGCGGCCGCGGCTGCCGACGCCGCCATCATCGTGATCAACGGAAAGAGCGGCGTGGAAGTCGGAACACAGAAGGCGTGGGATCTGTGCGAGAAGTATCATCTTCCCAGGATCTTCTACATCGGCGGAATGGATGTTGAGAACGCGTCTGCCGTCAATGTCGTAGATGCCCTGACAGAGCTCTACGGAACAAAGATCGCTCCGCTGTATCTGCCGATCCGTGAGAACGAGAAGTTCGTCGGATATGTGGATGTTGTCTCCCAGAAGGCCTACAAGTATGTCGACAAGGAGAAGAAGGCCGAGTGCGAAGAGCCTGCGGCCATGAAGGATGATGTCGCCGCCCGCCGTGACGCCATGCTTGAGACGGTTGCCGAGACGAGTGAAGAATTCATGGACAAGTACTTCGGCGGTGAGGAGTTCACCGAGGAAGAGGTTCTCAGCGCGCTCAAACAGAACGTCTCTCAGTGTGACATGTGCCCGGTCGCGATCGGATCTTCCACGAATCTCCAGGGAATCAACATTCTCCTGGACGATATCGTCCGGTATTTCCCGAGCCCCGCGGAGCGCACCATCACCGGCAAGGATGTCAAGACAGACAAGCCGTATGAGGCGAACTACAATCCGGACGGCGCAAAGAGCGCATTTATCTGGAAGACCATCGTTGATCCGTTCATCGGAAAGTATTCCCTGATCAAGGTCACCTCCGGCGTCCTGAAGCCCGACGACATGCTGTATGACACTGAGACACAGGATGAGTTCCGTTCCGGCAAGCTCTACGTATTCTGCGGCAGCAAGCCCCAGGAGGTTCCCGAACTGCGTGCCGGCGACATCGGCGCGATCGCCAAGCTCGACGCTGCCACCGGAGATACCATCTCCACGAAGGCTGCGCCGATCCTCTTTGAGAAGTTTGATGTCTCGACTCCGTACACCTACAAGAAGTACGAGGCAAAGAACAAGCAGGATCTTGACAAGGTCGCGCAGGCGCTTGCCAAGATCGCGCAGGAAGACCTGACCATGAAGACAGTCAATGATGCCGGCAACCACCAGACGCTTCTGTACGGCATGGGCGACCAGCATCTTGATATCATCATCAGCAAGCTGCAGTCCAAGTATAAGGTTGATGCAGAGCTGAGCAAGCCGGCCGTCGCGTTCCGCGAGACGATCCGCAAGAACAGCGATGTTGATTCCAAGTATAAGAAGCAGTGCGGCGGACATGGACAGTACGGACATGTCAAGATGAAGTTCGAGCCCTCGGGCGACCTGAATACACCTTATGTATTTGAGCAGATCGTCGTCGGCGGCGCTGTCCCGAAGAACTACTTCCCGGCGGTTGAGAAGGGTATCGCGGATTCTGTAACGGCCGGACCGATGGCAGGATATCCGGTTGTCGGCGTCAAGGCGGTTCTGTACGATGGATCCTACCATCCGGTTGACTCCTCCGAGCAGGCTTTCAAGACCGCGGCGAACATGGCCTTCAAGAAGGGCTTCATGGAGGCAGGCCCGGTTCTTCTCGAGCCGATTGTCTCCCTGCATGTGACGGTTCCGGACAAGTTCACCGGCGATGTCATGGGTGACCTGAACAAGAGACGCGGACGCGTGCTTGGCATGAACCCGGATCACAAGGGCAACACCATCATCGACGCGGACGTCCCGCAGAGCGAGCTCTACGGTTATTCCACGCAGCTTCGTTCCATGACCGGCGGCAGCGGAGATTTCGCCTATGAATTTGCCCGCTATGAGCAGGCACCGGCAGATGTCCAGGAGAAGGAGATCGCGGCCCGCGCGAAGGAGATGGAGAACTGATAATTCATGTTTGAATTCTCACGACACTATGGTATAATGCCGTGGTAGTGAAAACTGATGGCTGACCTGTGTCGATATCAACAGGCGCATAGATGTATCTGTATGTCAGATATTAAGCGGTTGGAAAACCGCTGTAACAGATGAGGAAGGAGCACGAACGATGAAGCATATTAAGACCCTGAATACCAGATCTCTTCAGGAGAGCATGAAGAAGGGCGGATGCGGTGAGTGCCAGACGTCCTGCCAGTCCGCATGCAAGACCAGCTGCACCGTCGGAAACCAGACCTGCGAGAAGCGCAGATAAGGAAGGTTCTTTCGTCCAGCTGATATTAAGAAGACAGAGAGGAGCGCACTTTGTGTTTCTCTCGCACCTCGCACGAGATTGACAGGCTGTCGCAGATAGCACCTGCGGCAGCCTGTTCTATGGCAGACTTACAGCCCTTGGATTTGTTCAGAAGATACCTCATGAACAGATCTTATTCGGAAGGATGTGCTCAGGATAAGCCGCCGCGCGGGGAGTACACGGGTTCGCAGAGGAACGATCGGGAGGTCTGTTTGGTACATCAGTATCGAAGCAACGGATATAATATTGTTCTTGATACGGACAGCGGAAGCGTTCATGTCGTGGACGATCTGGTCTATGATGTGATCAGCCTTCTGGGAGAAGCATCTTCTCCTTCTGAGAAAGAGATTGTAACCTGCCTTGCGGACAGGTATCCTGAATCAGAAGTGAAAGAGGCCCTGGAAGAGATCCGCACTCTGGAAAAGAACGGACAGCTGTTCACACGGGACATCTACCGGGACGCCGTCCTGGATGTCCAGAATCATCCCACTGTTGTCAAGGCGCTCTGCCTCCATGTCGCGCATGACTGCAACCTGGCGTGCAGGTACTGTTTTGCCGGCGAGGGGGAATACCATGGCCGCCGGGCCCTGATGAGCTATGAGACCGGCACGAAGGCGCTGGATTTCCTGGTGGATCATTCCGGGGGACGGAGGAATCTGGAAGTGGATTTCTTCGGAGGAGAGCCGCTGATGAACTTTGATGTCGTCAAAAGGCTCACCGCATACGGCAGGGAACTGGAGAAAAAGCACGATAAACATTTCCGGTTCACGCTCACAACCAACGGCGTCCTTTTGAATGAGGAAGTCATGGCGTTCTGCAACCGGGAGATGGACAATGTCGTCCTGAGCCTGGACGGCAGGAAAGAGGTTCATGACAGGATGCGCCCGACCCGCAGCGGGAAGGGGAGTTATGACCTGATCCTTCCGAAGTTTCTGGAATTTGCCAGGCAGAGGAAAGAACTCGGAAAGCAGTATTACATCCGGGGAACATTTACCCGTTACAATCTGGACTTTGCCAGGGATGTCCTGCATTTTGCGGATCTTGGTTTTGACCAGATCTCGATTGAGCCGGTGGTCGCGCCTGCTGACGCGCCCTATGCGATCCGTCCGGAGGACATCGGGACCATCTGTGCCCAGTACGACATTCTCTCCCGGGAGATGATCAAAAGGCAGAAAGAGGGGAGAGGCTTCACCTTCTTTCATTTCATGATCGACCTGACGGGAGGCCCGTGTGTCTACAAGAGGCTGAGCGGCTGCGGAAGCGGAACGGAATATCTTGCCGTGACTCCCTGGGGAGACCTGTATCCCTGCCATCAGTTTGTCGGGAATGAGGAATTCCTTCTCGGCAATGTTCAGGAAGGAGTAAAGCGCACCGATCTTGTCAGGACATTCAAGACCTGCAACGTCTACTCGAAGAAGGAATGCGCCGAGTGCTTTGCCCGCTATTACTGCAGCGGCGGATGCGCGGCGAACTCCTACAACTTCCACGGACGCATCGACAGTGTCTATGAGATCGGGTGTGAGCTTGAGAGAAAGAGAGTGGAGAGCGCGCTTATGATCAAGGCGGCTCTTGCTGAATAAAAAGTAACTGTAAACAGAAAAGAGGAACTGACCAATGAAAAAGAGAAATGCCGGGATTATCCTGGCGGTGATTGCGTGTGTGCTTGTGCTCCTGATCGTAACTGCGTTTGTCGGCTGGGGACCGACCGGATCAGGCGCTGCGAAGAATATCAAGCTCGGCCTTGACCTGGAGGGCGGTGTCTCCATTACCTATCAGGCAGTTGATGCGAATCCGTCCGCTGAAGATATGTCGGATACCGTCTATAAGCTGCAGCAGCGTGTCGACGGATATTCCACGGAAGCTTCTGTCTACCAGGAGGGCAGCAACCGGATTAACATTGAGATACCGGGTGTCTCCAACGCGGATGAGATCCTGGAGGAACTCGGTAAGCCCGGCTCCCTTGAATTCCAGCTCTCAGACGGAACGGTCATCCTTGACGGAACACATGTCACTTCTGCCGAGGCTGCTTCCCAGAGAGACAACATGAACAACACCGAGTATGTTGTCCAGCTTGAATTTGACAAGGAAGGAACCGAGGCGTTCGGCAAGGCGACGAGCGAGAATGTCGGCAATAACATCGCCATCGTTTACGACGGGGATACGATCAGTGCCCCGCGCGTCAAGGAAGCGATTACCGACGGAAAGTGCGTGATCTCCGGAGACTTCACCATTGAGTCTGCACAGGAGCTTGCATCCTTTATCAGAATCGGTTCCCTTGCCCTGGAGCTGGAAGAGATCCGTTCCAACGTGGTCGGCGCACAGCTTGGACAGAGAGCCCTGAGCACTTCGCTGCGCGGCGGCATCATCGGCCTGATTCTTGTCATCCTGATCATGATCTTTGCCTACAAGGTCCCCGGAGTCATCGCCGGATTCGCGCTGGTGTTCTACGCGGCTCTGGATCTTGTCGCGATCAATGCGTTTGACATGACACTGACGCTGCCCGGTATAGCCGGCGTAATCCTGTCGATCGGTATGGCGGTTGACGCGAACGTCATTATCTATGCCCGTATCCGTGAGGAGATCGCCTCCGGGAAGTCGGTGAAGTCTTCCATCGATATCGGATTCAAAAAAGCGCTGTCCGCCATCATCGACGGCAATGTCACGACCCTGATCGCCTGCTTCGTCCTGAACCTGATGGCGACCGGTTCGGTCAAGGGCTTCGCACAGTCCCTGGCTCTTGGTATTGTCATCTCCATGTTCACGGCGCTGATCATTTCAAGACTGATCGTGAACTGCTGCTACACTCTCTTCATGCAGGATCCGAAGTACTTCGGAAAGGCGATGAAGTTCAACCGCCTGCACATTGTTTCCAGACGGAAAATCTTCTTCACGATTGCCATCATCTGCATGCTTTCCGGACCGGTTTTCTGCCTGATCAATAACGCGCGCGGAAACGGTGCACTGAATCTCTCCATGGAGTTCAGGGGCGGTACTTCCACGGACGTGACCTTTGAGGACAGCTATACCATCGAAGATATTGACAGCAAGATCAAGCCTGTCATCCAGGACGTGATCGGCGACGCGCAGATCCAGTCCCAGAAGGTTGCCGGCGGCAATGAGATCATCTTTAAGACCAGGCAGCTTTCCGTTGAGGAGAGACAGCAGCTGACAGATGCTCTGAATGAGGAATTTAAGATAGCGACTTACACGGACAATGAAGGCGAGGAAGCCCTGTCCATCAACTACGAGACGATCAGCTCCACGATCTCCAACGAGATGAGGAGAGATGCTGTCATCGCGGTTATCATTGCCGTCATCTGCATGCTGGTCTATATCTGGTTCCGTTTCTCGGATATCAGGTTTGCCTCGGCTGCGGTTATGGCCCTGATCCATGATGTCCTTCTGGTGTTTGCGTCCTACGCGATCATCCGGATCTCCGTCGGCAATACCTTTATCGCGGCGATGCTTACGATTGTCGGTTATTCCATCAACGCGACGATCGTTATCTTCGACCGTGTCCGCGAGAACCTGAAGGAGAGGAGGAATTTCGATTCTCTTGAGGAACTGGTGGATATGAGTATCACGTCCACCATGACGCGTTCGATCTACACCTCGCTGACGACCTTCGTCACGATCGCCTGTCTGTTTATCGTAGGCGTTCCGTCGATCCGTGAGTTTGCGCTCCCGCTGATGGTCGGTATCGTCGCCGGCGCATTTTCATCCGTCTGCCTGACCGGCCCGATCTGGTATATCCTTCGCGCAGCAAAGGATAAGAAGGACCAGGCGGCTGAGAGAGCGGCTGCACAGGCAAAGGCTGCGGCGAAGATTACCGCCAGCAAGAAAAAGAAGAAAAAGAAGTCCTGAGGCTGCAGTTTTGACTGATTGAGTCAGGTCTTTATCAGGACTGTCGGCGTATGCTCCGGCAGTCCTTTTTCTACCCGCGAACGAAGTCTGCTGCCGAATGGATGGCTTTCACGACGACATATTCGTCTAAACGATGAAGTCTGGAAATCGCCAGGGAGAACCGGCATATCCAGGCAGAGTCTTATGGAAACGGTAAAAGGGGGAATCACGGATGGCGCCTTGTGTGAAGCAGAAATGGAGCCAGCTGGTGCGGGGCGGTGACGGCAGGGTAGCCGAACAATTCGGGATTGATCCTGTCGCTGCCAGGGTAATCCTCAACAGGGGAATCAGCGATGAAGAACAGATCCGACGGTTTCTTTACGGTACCCTGGAGGATCTGGAGGATCCGCGCCTGATGGACGGTGCAGACAGGGCAGTATCGCTCCTGCACGAATGCATTCTTCAGAAGCAGAAGATCCGCATCATCGGCGATTACGACGCGGACGGGGTCTTTTCCACCTATATCCTGTATCATTCTCTCCAGACAGCGGGAGGGGATGTCAGCTTCGAGATTCCTGACCGGGTCAGGGACGGCTTCGGCTTGAGCATGCGTCTTGTCGAAAATGCGCACCAGGACGGCGTCGGCCTGATGATTACGTGCGACAACGGAATCGCCCAGACTGAGGAGGTCAGCCGTGCAAAGCAGCTCGGCATGACAGTGATCATCACGGACCATCACGAGCCGAACTTTACGCTGGATGAGGAGGGAAAGAGACAGTACTGCCTTCCGGAGGCGGACGCGGTCGTGGATCCGAAGAAACCGAACTGTCCATATCCTAACAAGGATCTTTGCGGAGCCGGGGTCGTGTGGAAGCTGATGCTTCTCTATGAAAGACGGTATCTGATCCGCAGGGATCGACTGTCCTCCGAAAACTCTTTTGATCCGGATCCTGTCTCAGTTTCCGGAGAATCTTCCGGGCCGGATCCGTCCCCTGCTCCGCTGAAAGAATGCCCGCTTGCTATGGAGAATCTTCCGTTTGCGGCCGCCGCGACCATAACGGACATTATGAGTCTCCTGGGCGAAAACAGGATACTGGTGAAATACGGATTGAAAATACTTCGGGAAACAGACAATGCGGGCATGCGCGCTCTGATCAGGAGATGCTCGCTGGAAGGAAAAAGGCTGACTCCCGGTCATATCGGGTTTATCATCGGACCGTGCCTGAACGCCTCCGGAAGGCTGGACTCGGCGATGCGTGCGGTCAGCCTGCTGCTGGAGACAGATCCCGTCAAAGCGGCATCTGAGGCGGAGTATCTTGCGAAGCTGAACGATGAGAGAAAAACGATGACCGAGGAGGGAAAGAAGGCGGCCTTCGACCAGATTGAGACCACCGGCCTGATCCATGACAGGGTACTGATTATATATCTGAAGGGAGTGCATGAATCTGTCGCAGGGATCATTGCGTCCAAAGTGAAGGATGCGTGGAACAGGCCGGTGATCATCTTCACGGATACCGGGGATCCGGACCTTCTGAAGGGAAGCGGCAGGTCCATCGAGGCCTATAACATGCATGACGAGCTGTCCGGGATATCAGATCTCTTCCTCCGGTTCGGCGGCCATCCCATGGCGGCCGGGGTCACGATCCGAAGAGACCGGCTGGACGAGCTCCGCGCAAGAATCAATGAAAACTGCAGCCTGACGGAGGATGACCTGGGCAGGAAAATTCTTCTGGACGCCGTTCCGCCGTTTTCTTACCTGACAGAGGATGTGGTCCGCGCCCTGGATATCCTGGAACCGTTCGGCCCGGGCAACAGGGCACCCCAGTTCGGATGCAGCCAGGTCCGTGTTCTGAGGACGGAAGTCCTCGGGAAGAACCAGAACTGTGTGAAGCTTGTAGTGGATGACGGGAAAAGCCGGATGAGCGCTGTGTACTTTGGCGATGCGGATGAATTTCTCTCCTTCCTCAGGAAAAAGTCCGGCGGGAGGGGGCAGGAAATACGCCTCAGTCTGGCGTACCGGCCTGTGATCAATGAGTTCCGGTCTGTGCGCAGCGTTCAGTTGCAGATTGCGCATTTTCAATAACTGTGTTATTCTCGGTTATATGATTGAACAACTTGAACGGGGGCATTATGACCAGTAAACAAAGAGCATATCTCAAAAGCCTCGCGTCGAAGGAGGATACGATTCTCCAGATCGGGAAAGAGGCTCTGACTCCGGAAAACACGGCGGCCATGGAACAGGCGCTTGAGGCGCGCGAACTGATCAAGGTCGGTATCCTTCAGAACTGTCTGGAGGATACGCGTTCCATCGCGCTTACGGCTGCCGAAAGAACCAGGTCGCAGCTGGTCCAGGTGATCGGAAGGAAATTTGTTCTCTACCGCGAGGGAAGGGGTGACAAAAAGAAGATTATCCTCCCGGCCGGGAAAAGCTCCAACGCGGCTGATAACGGAAAGCCCGGGATCCTGGATTTCTGACGGCAGTTGATCCATCGGAGGGATCCTCCGGACGCAGGGGAACGGGATGGATGAATCCTTCGGCATCGCCTTGACAGGAGAGGAATGGATACAATCAGACGAAAAGTTGGCATCATGGGGGGAACATTTGATCCGATCCATATCGGTCATCTGATCCTGGGAGAGAGCGCATGGCAGCAGTTTTCGCTGGAAAAGGTACTGTTCATGCCGTCCGGAAACCCTCCCCATAAGCGGACCAGGGACGGTGCGTCGAATGAAGACCGCGTCGAGATGGTTCGTCTTGCGATCGCGCCGAATCCGCATTTTGAGCTCTCACTCGAGGAGATGCATTCACAGGGATATGTCTACACGAAAGAAACCCTCCGCTCACTTCGTGCCCGGCATCCTGATACGGACTACTACTTTATCATGGGCGCGGATTCCCTGCTGACATTTGATACATGGATGGGACCGCAGGAGATCTGTGATCAGTGCATTCTGGCAGCTGCGGTGAGGGACAGTATGGATGTGGAGACTCTGGACAGCGCGATCCGGAGTCTGAAAGAGAAATATCACGCGGACATCCGGAAGCTGGAAAGCCCGAACCTGGATATTTCCTCTCACAGTATCCGTTCCTGGTGCGCTGAGGGCAGAAGCATCCGCTATTATGTTCCTGACGCTGTTCGAAGCTATATTCTGGAGAAGGACATCTATGGGCACGTATAATCTGACCAAGCTTCAGAAAAAAGTGAAGAAAGAGCTGGATGAAGCCAGGTACCAGCACACGCTGGGCGTGATGTTCACCGCTTCCGCGCTCGCCATGTGCTACGGGACAGACATCGAGAAGGCCCAGGTTGCCGGCCTGCTTCATGACTGTGCGAAGTGCATTCCGAATGACAAGAAGATCCGGATGTGCAAGGAGAGGAAGATCGAGATCACCAGGGTCGAGCTGGAAGCGCCCTACCTGCTTCATTCGAAGCTGGGTGCATACCTTGCCACGGAGAAGTACGGCATAAAGGATCCCGAGATCCTCGGGGCGATCCAGTGGCATACCACGGGCCGTCCGAACATGACGACGCTGGAAAAGATTATCTTCATTGCGGATTATATCGAGCCTTCCCGGTGTAAGGCGGAGAATCTTCCCGATGTCAGGAGGCTGGCATTTCACGACCTGAACCTGACGGTCTGCCGGATCCTGGAGGATACCCTTCACTATCTGGATTCCGGGCACGGGGAGATCGATCCCATGAGCCGCAGCGCATTCCGCTATTACCATAAGCTGTTTTTTGAGACAGAAGACAAGGGGAATTCCCTGACAACATAAACGGATATTAATTGTTTTTGGAGAGGAGAATGAGTATGATAATTGACAGGTCCAGAGAGATGGCAAAGCTCGCCTATCATGCACTGGAGGAGAAGAAGGCGGAGAACATCACACTGATCGATATCGAGCAGGTCAGTACGCTTGCGGACTACTTCATCATCGCTTCCGGAAAGAACAGGAATCAGGTTCAGGCGATGGCGGATGAGGTGGATGAGGCGCTCGGACGTGCGGGATATGAAGTGAAGCACAAGGAGGGCTACCAGAACGCGAACTGGATCCTCCTGGATTACGGTGATCTCGTCATCCACATCTTTGACACACAGAACAGGCTCTTCTATGATCTTGACCGGATCTGGAGAGACGGGAAGGCTGTAACCATTGCGGATCTGGAATCAGAAGAATAAAAGGAAGAAGGAATATGTCGATTGATAATCAGTTTTTAATTAAGAAAGTAACAAACAGGGATTCCTTTATTGCATGCTTCTGCGCTGCGACGAGGATGCCTTTTCTGTACTGTGACCCGGTCAGCTATGCGGACCAGGTATGGATCTTTGCCGACGAGGGCGGGTTAAAGGAGTTTGCCGGAAGATTTGCCGCGAAGAAGATTCCGCTGCAGGGAGCCCAGATAAAGAAAGCCCAGTTCACCGGCTTCTTCGGCTCTCTTCTCCACATTGGAGTCACCGAGATTGTGTTCGCTGAGAACGGCGCGAGTGTTCCGATTCCGATTGAGCAGTTCGTCAGGTTCAAGGATATGTCAAACATCCCCGAAGCGCTTCGGCCGCTGGAGAATCCCCAGCTGATGCTTACCTCGATCTACCTGATGCAGGAGATCACCAGGAAAGTGCCCGCCGAAGAGAAGGAGGATCTGAATGATCTTCAGGAGGAGTTCCTCGTCAATCTTGCCAGGTCCCGTTTCCTGATTCCTGTCCAGGTGAAGAGCGGTCCGGGCTCGATGGCGGAGAAGATGCAGAAGAAGCAGTTCTCTTTTCTCAATCTCACCTTGAAGAACGGGGAGATGTACCGTCCGATTTTTGCCGACGCGATGGAGTTCGACAAATTCCGCCAGCAGAAGAAGGATCTTCAGGTTATCACGATGCCGTTTGCGGGACTGAAACAGGCGCTCCCGAAGAACGCGAAGGGATACCTTCTGAATCCGGCGGGCTGCCAGATCGTCCTGCAGGTGCCGCTGCTCGACCAGGTTCTGCAGGTCTTCCCGGAGGATGTGAAGAAGGGCAGTGAGAACGCCATGAAGCTTGCGCAGTCCCTTGCGGGCCCTCAGGTCAGGAAGAAGGAGTCCGCTTCGCCTGAACGAAGCAAGATCATGAAGATGCCGCAGCCCAAATCATGAGTCCTGTCATTAAAGAGCTTGCCGGCGATCTGTTCAGAAATAACTGTTGATCAGCTAACGGAATGAATCAGACGCTCCTTCGCAGGGGCGTCTGTTTTCATATCCGCTGATCTTCGGTTGAATCCGTTTTTCACTCAGTCTGTTCGCCTGTATATTCCGGCAAGAATAGCGCCGGAGATATTATGCCACACAGAAAAGATCGCTCCCGGGACGGTTGCCATGGTAAGATCAGGGAAAGCACTCACTGCAAGTGTTGTTGCAAGCCCTGAATTCTGCATCCCGATCTCAATGGAAACGGCCTTTTTCCGAGGCGTATCCATCTTGAACAGGAGTCCGATCAGATAACCGCAAAGATATCCCAGAAGATTGTGAAGAATCACGATTACGAATATGACAATGCCGGTTGTCATGATCTTTTCACTGTTATGCGACACAACAGCTGCAATGATAAGACAGATCGCCGCAACGGAAACAGTTGGCAGCAGATCTTTTACCCGTTCCGTTTTTTCCCCGATAAAATGGTTGATCAGAATACCCAGAGCGATCGGAATGAGAACCACCTGTATTATGGAAATGAACATCGCTTTCATATTCACAGTCACGGATGTTCTCAGATAAAGGTAAGTCAGTGCCGGTGTAAGGAAAGGGGCAAGCAGGGTATTCACGCTTGTCATGCCTACTGACAGAGCCGTATCACCTCTGGAAAGATATGTGATCACATTGCTTGATGTTCCGCCGGGACATGTTCCCACAAGTACTATCCCGACTAACAGTTCTTTCTCCACTCCAAAGAGCATTCCCAGACCGAATGCAAGAGCCGGCATAATAACAAACTGGGCTATACACCCGATCACCAGATCTTTCGGCCTGGCAAATACCACGGCAAAATCCTCAGCCTTCATCGTCAGGCCCATGCCAAACATAACAATCATCAACAGATAATTAATCCACGTTGTCTGTATCCACAGACAGGTGCCGGGAGCAAACAGCGCAAGCAAAGCCACAGCCAGAACAATAACTGCCATATACTTCCCTGTGAAATTACTAACCTTCTTCATACCTTCTGCCCTTATGATCTGTACAGAAATCACTTGTTATTGTTGAACAGATCCTTATTACGTGTTTTAGAACAGATATGTCTCCACATCAGTGGAGACATATCCGGTATCTGGTATTA
>ONVT01000138.1 GCA_900321365.1 uncultured Eubacteriales bacterium
CAGGATACGGCTGCCGTATTCCTTCTTCCAGTCCCAGCAGTACTCCAGGAACTTCTCCCTGCCGATCTCATGCTTGTCAATGCCCTTATCCCTGAGCATATTTGTGACACGCACCTCGGTTGATATCGCCGCATGGTCGGTTCCGGGCTGCCACAGCGCTTCATACCCCTGCATTCTCTTCCAGCGGATCAGGATATCCTGAAGCGTGTTGTCCAGGGCGTGGCCCATATGCAGCTGTCCCGTAACATTCGGCGGCGGCATCACGATGGTGAACGGCTTTCTGTCCGGGTTCACCTTCGCATGAAAATATCCTTTTTCTTCCCAGTTCTTGTAGATCTCATCCTCCATCCCGGACGGATCATATGTTTTCGCCAGTTCCTTGATCTTCATCTCTAATACTCCTTGTCTGGATGGCTCTTTCTTTCCAAATACAATAAGAGCCGGATCGAACGCCCTTCATTATAGCGTAATCCGGCTGTTATCTCAATCTTTTCCGCCTGTGCGGTTACAGGAGCAGTTCCGATATCCTCCCGCAGATCTCCTCCCTGCCGCTCTTTGTCAGCGCGGAGAAGGGGAGAACGACACTGCCCTTTTCTGCCTGAAGGCACTCACGGAGGATCTTCAGCTGTGCCGGAACCTTACTCCGTTTGATCTTGTCCGCCTTCGTCGCGATCAGGACCGGTGTGTGGCCGCTGTGGAGAATCCACTCATACATCTGCCGGTCATTCGCATTCGGCTCATGCCGGATATCCAGAAGCAGGAACACCGCCCTGAGATCCCCGGGTCTCAACAGGTAGCGCTCGATCATCCTGCCCCAGCGCGCCTTTTCTTCCCGTGGTACATTCGCAAAGCCATAGCCCGGAAGGTCCACCAGACGAAACCGGACAGATTCCTCCTCCGACTCCGGACCCGGCTGCATGAGCGCGTCTATCTCATAGAAATTGATGGTCCTGGTCTTTCCGGGAGTCTCCCCGACACGCGCCAGGCGCTTTCGCTGCATCAGTGCATTGATCAGGGAGGACTTGCCCACATTGGACCTTCCGGCAAACGCGATCTCAGGCAGATCCGATTCCGGCAGCTGGCTGGTAAAACCACAGACCGTCTTCAGCTCAGCGCTCCTTATCTTCATCGTCCGTCCTCAGGCCGTCTCTTCCAGGGAACTCTTCTTCCTGCCGCGCCGGTGCTGTTTATCCTCCAGGGCCGGCGTATCCGGGCGGATCAGCACCGGCTTCTGAGTCCCGTCAATTGCCTCCTTCGTCACCACGCAGCCCGTAATTCCCTTCTGGCTCGGAATCTCGAACATGACGTCAAGCATTGCGCTCTCAATGATGGACCTCAGGCCCCTGGCTCCGATCTTGCGCTCTATCGTCTTATCCGCGATCCGCGCGATCGCATCCTCCTCGAAGGTCAGCTGGACGCCGTCCAGCTCGAACAGCTTCTGATACTGCCGGATGATCGCGTTCTTCGGCTCGGTCAGGATACGGATCATCGCATCCCGGTCAAGCGCGTCCAGGCTCACCACAATCGGCACCCTGCCGATAAACTCCGGAATCAGCCCGAACCGGATCAGATCCTGCGGAAGCACATTCTTCAGAAGCTCCCCGATGTTTTCCTCCCTCTTCTCGGTGATGGAGGCAAGGAATCCCATGGATTTGGTATCCATCCGGTTCTCGATGATCTTGTCCAGACCTTCGAACGCGCCGCCGCAGATAAAGAGGATATTCGTGGTATCAATCTGGATCAGTTCCTGATGGGGGTGCTTCCTTCCTCCCTGCGGGGGAACGGACGCAACCGTACCCTCGATGATCTTCAGAAGCGCCTGCTGCACACCCTCGCCGGACACGTCTCTTGTGATCGACACGTTCTCGCTCTTGCGTGTAATCTTGTCAATCTCGTCAATGTAGATGATGCCCCGCTGCGCCCTGTCAATGTCAAAATCCGCCGCCTGGATCAGCTTCAGCAGGATGTTCTCCACATCCTCGCCGACATAACCCGCTTCCGTGAGCGAAGTCGCGTCCGCGATCGCGAACGGGACGTTCAGCATGCGCGCCAGTGTCTGGGCAAGATAGGTCTTACCCGACCCGGTCGGGCCGAGCATCAGGATATTACTCTTCTGAAGCTCAACGGAGTCGATGGAGGATGTCCTGTTGGCGAGCACTCTCTTGTAATGGTTGTAAACCGCCACCGCGAGTGTCTTCTTCGCCTCCTCCTGTCCGATCACATACTCATCCAGAAAGGACTTGATCTCTACCGGAGTGCGGAGATTGATCTCGCTCTGAGCCGCCTCCATATCTTCCTCTGTCAGCTCATCCTCCAGGATCTCCGAGCAGACATCGATGCACTCGTCACAGATATAGACTCCGCCCGGTCCCGCGATCAGCTTGCGCACCTGATCCTCCGTCTTGTTGCAGAAGGAGCATCGGATCTTATCGAAATTCTTTCCTGCCATGTTTCCCCTTATCTCTTACTCACGACCTGGTCAATCAGACCGTAGGCCTTCGCTTCCTCCGCGCTCATCCAGTGGTCGCGCTCGGTATCGCGCTCGATCACTTCGATGGGCTGGCCGCTGTTCTCGGCCAGATACTCATTGAGCCTTTTTCTGGTCTCTATGATCTGTTCCGCCTGAATCTTGATGTCACTCGCCTGACCCTGGGTTCCGCCCGACGGCTGATGGATCATGATCCTCGAATTCGGGAGGGCATACCGTTTCCCTTTCGTTCCTCCGGCCAGGAGAAATGCCCCCATGCTCGCGGCCATGCCGATGCAGGTCGTGGAAACATCGCACTTGATATAGCGCATCGTATCAAAGATCGCCCATCCCGCGGACACTGATCCCCCGGGGCTGTTGATATAAAGATGGATATCCTTGTTCGGATCCTCCGATTCCAGGAACAGAAGCTCCGCAACGATAATATTCGCCGAGGTATCATTGACCTCCTCTCCCAGGAAGATGATCCTGTCCTTCAGGAGCCTGGAATAGATGTCATAGGATCTCTCTCCGCGGGAAGTCTGCTCGATTACATATGGAATCAACGGCATGTCTGTATTCCTTTCTCTGTCGCTTTGCGTCCGGTACCTGTGAAAAAGCATTCACACAGCCCGCTCAGTTCTCCTCAGAATCCTCCCCGGGATTCTCCTCAAGGTCAACCTTCTCCTCAGGCATGTCAACTTCAACCGCGTTGTCCGCGATGATCTTAACCGCCTCCTGGACTGCCAGATCCTGCTTCATCTGGTTCCTGGACTCCTCGCCCATCAGGTCATACAGCTTCTCCTTCTCCATCCGGTACGATTCCGCCATCTTCCCGATCTCCTCGTCCAGCCTCTCATCGGAGATCTCGATGTTCTCTGCCTTCGCAACAGCTTCCAGAAGAAGACTGTTCCTGATACGCTCGAGCGCCTGGGGCTTCATCTGATCCGCCAGCATCTGTTCATTCATACCGGTGATCTGCAGGTACTGCTGCATGTTCATTCCCTGAGACTGGATCCTCTGGGCGAATTCATCCGCCAGATTCTGTGCCTGATCTTCGACCATCGCATCCGGAATCTCCATGACGGCATTCGCCAGGGCAGCCTTCACAGCCGCGTTCTCGTTCTCCGTCTTCTGCGCGGCTTCCTTGCGCTCACGGATCCTCTGCTCGACATCAGCCTTGTATTCGTCCACCGTATCAAACTCGGAGACATCCTGGACGAATTCATCGTTCAGTTCCGGGACCTGATGCTCGGATATCCCGTTAACTTTGCACCGGAATACGGCCGGCTTTCCCTTGAGCGCTTCCGCGTGATAGTCCTCCGGGAAGGTGACATTCACATCGAACTCTTCCCCGATCATCTTTCCGATGATCTGTTCTTCGAATCCGGGGATAAATGACCCGGAGCCGATCGTCAGGTCAAAGTCAGAGGCCTGGCCTCCCTCAAAGCTCTCTCCGTCCACGCTGCCGTCAAAATCCAGGCGGATGCGGTCACCGTCCTGTACACTGCGGTCATCCACGTCAACATCACGGGCGTTCTGCTCCCTCTCCCTGTCAATCTCCGCCATGATCTCCTCATCCGTTACGGTGATCTCCTTCTTCGGGATCTCCACGCCCCTGTACTGCCCGAGAGTCACCTCCGGCTTCAGCGCAACAGTCGCGGTATAGATGAAAGGCTTTCCCTCTTCGATCTGGGTAATATCGATCCTGGGGCGGGACATGACCTGCTCGCCGCTCTCTTTCACGGCATCTTCATAGGTAGTCTGGAGGATAAGGTTTGCCGCCTCCTCAAAGAAGATCTGGTTCCCGTACATCTTCTGGATCATCCTGCGGGGCGCCCTGCCCTTCCTGAATCCGGGAAGAGTGATCCTGTTCTTCTGCTTCTGATAAGCCTGCTCAACCGCCTCGATAAACTTTGCCGCATCAACCTCGATCGTCAGGACTGCCATGTTATTGTCTTTTTTCTCTACTGTTACGCTCATGAAATCTTGCTCCTTAACTAGGTTCTCCTTGTACCATTATCCGCCTGCATTTTCAGGCCCCCGGGGGAGCCGCCATGCAACCGTCAAAGTAGTATATCACAGGGATTGGTTGAATACAATTGAGTTTTTGATCTTTTCCGCCTGGGCGCTGCCAAGCAGAAGGGAGATGATCTGCAGCGCAAACGGTATCGCTGTCCCCACGCCGCGGCTGGTCACAAACTGCCCTGAAACCTCCACCTCATTCTGTGTGGTCCGGGCCCCGGTCAGGTACTCTTCATTCCCGGGATAACAGGTCGCTGCAAACCCCTCCAGAAGTCCCAGGCTTCCGAGAACCCTCGGCGCCGCGCAGATCGCGCAGATCAGTGTATCGGTCCCTGCCGCCTTCTTCAGAGCATCGGCAAGCGTCGCATCCGCCATGAGATTCAGGGTTCCGGGCATTCCCCCCGGAAGAATCAGCGCGGCCGCATCCTGAAGAGAGGCCTCCTCGATGAGGACGTCCGCAAGAAATGTAATCTGATGGGAGCCCTGAATCGTTTTCGTTCCTCCCACCGCACACTGAATGACCTCCAGTCCTGCCCTTCGAAGCAGATCCACCTGCGTGAGGCATTCCATCTCCTCCACTCCCTGTGCCGTAAATACATAGACTTTCTTCATTATTCTGTTCCTCTCCTTTCCTCAGTTTCTCAGCATCTTCTTCCGACAGTCCCTCTGCTTTTTTTGTTTTTTCCTTCGATTCAAGAACGCCGCCGGCGTTCTTGACGCGCCGCGCCCGGCGCGAAGCGCCTTCCTTTGAGCGCGGCAAAGTTGGTTAAGGTGTCAAAAGTCGATTACGGATTGTTCCGCGCTTCGCGGTCTCCGCTCCGCTTCGGTCGGCGCTAAGCGAGCGTCCACTGCCCACTATGCACGGTGCAACAATTTATCTTGTATATTTATCAGATTTTGTGAATAAATAGTCAGAAAAAAGTTGAATTACCAGTAGATATTCACCTTTCCATGTGTTAGGATATCGATGATTCACTGGTACGAAAACGATGCCGCCGGCATTGCCTGGAAGGAGGAATCAATTCATGATAAACGATCAGAGAGTCAATCAATATAAGCAGCTCGGACTTACGATTGCCTATTACAGGAAGCTCAAGGGAATTACACAGCAGGCACTCGCCGAGGCGGTGAGTCTCAGCCGTACCCATATCAGCAATCTTGAGGCTCCGAACATGCCCACCTCAATCTCGCTGGAGAAGCTGTTCGACATCGCCGATGTTCTGAACGTTCCTGTAAAAAATTTCTTTGATTTCCGCGACTGACACCCTGGATCGACAACCTCGTGAACTACCGGCAAATCATCGGTTCATCCTGACGACAGAAAAAGGTGCCCTGCTGAGGGCGCCTTTTTTCTGTCTCCTGTTCCTGACGCAGAGCCGTCATTCGTGGAAGATCACCTTCAATACAGCCTCCGCACTCATATTCCGAAGCCCTTCCGGGTCAGACATGACGCTGTTCTTTGTGCCGATGTTCCAGCTCATCCTGCTGTATTTTCTCAGATAGTCCTTCCCCCTGCTCACATCCGGGTACTTTGCATACCACTCCGGATAATACCGCCTCATGTATTGCCTCGCGAGCTTCCACGCCTTGCTCTTCTTCTTGCCGCTCTTGCTCACCGTCCCGTTGATCATCACGCCCTTCGGGCTTGAATGCACCAGGACGAGGCTGCCGTCCGAGCACCTGCCGATGACAATATAGACATGTCCCGCGGCGAGGCTCATGATGTCTCCCGCCTTCTGGTCCTTGAATCTCTTCGCAGGCGAATAGGAGCCCCATCCCCAGTCGGAGAAGGTCTTCGCCATCAGCTGTGCGAGCATGACATATCCGCCGTGCCCGCTCTCGGTATTGAAGGTGTTGTAGATCACCCACGCAACATAGCCCGAGCAGTCCAGTCCGTCATGGTACTGGTATCTCGTGGTCCTGTAATCGTAGGCGGGCGTCTGCTTCCGGAAGAATTCCTCCCACCTCGGGGAGACGCCGATTGTCGTCGATTCCAGCCCGCTGCCTGTATCTTTCTGATTCCAGCCTCCACCCCAGACATACATGGTCTTTCCGACAGGCTGAAGGGCAACCTCCAGAAGGTGCCGTATCGTGGATTTCCGAATCATATATCCTTTTCCGTCATAGAAATTTCCGGCTTCATCATAACCGTATTTGATCTTGCTTTTGGCCGATGTGGTCTGAGTCGTCTGCGTGGTTTCAGTTGTCTGCGTGGTCTGAGTGGTCCCAGTCGTCTGCGAAGGATTCGTTTCGTCCGCAAATGCGCCCGCCGAAAGGCTCACGCTCAGAGTGATCAGAAGAAGGACTGAGCACAGCTTGTGAAATCGTTTCATTGGTACCTCCCCTCGGTTCAATAATTCGTAACGTAATGTTAACAAAAGTGTAACATAGTTTCGCCGTTCCGAAAACCCCTGATTTCTTTGTGAATAATATACAAAAGTAACCTCTTTCATCCGCCTCTTCTTAAGCTTGTGCAGATAAGCATGAACAAATCTCACAAAAGCCCTGAGAAAAAGCGTCAACTTTTCTATTTGTATTTGGGGAGCACTGCGAATAAGATATGCATGGGTGGGCGAAAGCTTATTTAAATAAGGGCTGCCGGCACCACCGCAGGGCAGGACCGGCAGCTGCCCGCCCGAATGAACAGGCTCCCGGAAACGGGAGCTGTTTTTTCAGAGACTGCAGAATGCCTTCAGCTCCCGGTACAGCCTGCTTACAGGAAGCCCTACGATATTGAAGTAGTCCCCCTCGATGCGGGTGACAAATTTACTGAATGCCCCCTGGATCCCATACGCGCCCGCCTTGTCCATCGGTTCTTTGGTTGCGATGTAGGTGAGGATCTCTTCCCCGGACAGATGCATAACGTGCACCGTACTCATCTCGGAAAAGGATCTCACCCTCTGTGCAGAACCGATCTTCCCCATGAGCGTCACGCCGGTGCAGACATGGTGTTCTCTTCCGGACAGCATCCTGAGCATCCTTTCCGCATCCTGCTCATCAGCAGGCTTTCCCAGAATCACCCCGTCCAGCGCAACGACGGTATCCGCGCCGATCACGACAAAGTCTTCCTCCGAAGAGATCCGCCCGTAAACCTCCCGGGCCTTTATCGCCGAAAGCTTCTCCACGAGGACGCGCGGATCCGGTTCGGACACATCTTCCCCGGCATGAGACACCATCACTTCATGAGCAAGCCCTGCCGTATTCAGAAGCATATCCCGTCTGGGGGATGCTGAAGCAAGGATAAGGCGTGGATTCTCCCCCATCACGTCGCTTCCTCCGTTTTCGGTTCTTCATCCTCCTTAGCGCTTTCCTGTTCAGGGCCGCTGCCCTGAGTGTTATTCTCCGGCGCGCCGGCCTGCCCAAGCATCTGTGCCACAGCCCGGGCAGAAATCGCCTCAGCCTCTTCGTCTGTCAGGTCATCGTTCGTGAGTGTCTTCATGTCCTCAAGGGACGGGTTCTCCATCTTCGCGATTCTGCCGGCCTGATTGGTGATAATCTCCTCAAACAGGTTCCGGGCGGCGCGGGCATTCGCAAAATTCTCCGGGGAGGACAGCTTCATGAGAGACAGTTTCTCCCTCACATGTATCCTCGCCGACTCCTCGATGATGTAATCGTACTTCCTGCAGTTCATGTCGAAGATCGCCATCAGTTCATCGATGGTGTAATCCGGGAACTCGATATATTTGTTGAACCGGCTCTTCAGGCCGGGATTGCTGTCGATGAACCGTTCCATGGGTTCCGTATATCCGGCCACGATGACGATCAGATCGTCCCGGTGATCCTCCATTGCCTTCAGGATCGTGTCGATCGCCTCCTGGCCGAAATCATCGGTCTTGGACGCCAGCGTATACGCCTCGTCGATGAACAGAACTCCGCCCAGGGCGTTCTGGATCTGCTCCTGCGTCTTAAGCGCCGTCTGCCCGACATAACCGGCAACCAGTCCTGAGCGGTCCACCTCGATCAGCTGCCCTTTGGACAGAATGCCGATCTGGCAGTACAGCTTCGAAAGAATCCTCGCCACCGTCGTCTTTCCGGTTCCGGGATTGCCGGTGAATACCAGATGAAGGGACACCGGCACAGACTTCAGTCCGGCTTCCTTCCTCGCCTTCTGAATTTTTGCAAAATCTGTCAGCTCCTTCACGTCATGCTTGATCTTTTCCAGGCCGATCAGGTTGTTGAGGGTCTCCATGGGATCTTCCTCAGGCTCCTCCTTCACTGCGGGAGGCTGAGGCGTCTTCGGGGCAGGTCCCGTCGCAGTCTGGACCGGCGCCTTCTTTGCCGGATCCTCCGCGCCCTGAACCGGTGCCTTTGCAGCACAGTTCCCTTCTCCCCCGGAAGATGCCGCCTCAAAAGCCGGAGAAGAAGGTGTTCCCGCGGCACCTGCCCCGCCGAAGAAGTCGTTGTACAGGCTGGCGGCAAGCTGCCTCCTGGTCTCCTGGATCTGGCGGATCATCTCTTCCGTATTATCTTCTTTTCCCATCTCTAAAACCCCCGCTGTCAGTATTTTCTGTTCCGTATCTTGTCCGCCGCAGCATCTTTCAGTTCCTGCAGAGTCTCCACCTCAGCAACCAGACCAGCGGATCGGATCGTCCTCCTGGCAGCCTCCAGTTCAGACTCCCTGACATGAATCACATAGATCTCCCGGTCAATCCGGCCCTTCTTTCCATAATTGCGGGGATCCATCGCGCTGTATCCGCCGACCGGGATTTCTTCCTGCTCATAGTGAGAGCAGCGGTTCCAGATCCCGGCTTCGTCCAGGACCTGGCGGATCCTGGCCTGGGTTTCCCTGTCCCTCTTACGGAAAATGGGCACCTTTTTCTCAAACAGGCTCATTTTTTAGTCTCACTCTCCTCCTGAGAAGCGGTTGCCGTCTCACTCTCCTCCTGAGAAGC
>ONVT01000217.1 GCA_900321365.1 uncultured Eubacteriales bacterium
CGAATGGCGGCGTACGCCGATTACATAAGCCCCCAGTGCTTTCATTTTCCTGGCGTAGAATCCCCCGATGTCTCCCAGTCCGAGCACAAGAACCGTCGATCCCTCCACACTGAGGACCGGCCTCAGCGGCCCCCACACATGCGCTCTCTGGTCACAGGAATACATGGGGAGATTCCTGATCAGCGCAAAGGTCTGGGCCAGCATATGCTCGCCTACAGACAGGGAATACGCACCGGAAGCATTTGTCAGCACGCACGAATCCGGCAGGATACCCTCCTTTGAAAAGGCATCCGCTCCCGCGGACGTAAGCTGGACCCACTCCAGGTTCTTTGCCCTGGAAAGCAGAGACGGCGGGAAAAAGTGAATCGTCGCGGCCGCCTGGTCCAGGTCCTCCTGGGTCATCTCCGCCGGAGCGCGGAAAACCAGCTCTGCCTTCCTGTCTCCCGAAACAGCACAGCTTTGCAGATACTCCAGATGCTTTTCGGTGAGCGGAAACTCATGGGTACTGATATAAACCTTATTTGACATACCGGATTCCTTTCTTTCATCATTTCCTGAATTGAAACACTTCTGACGAACAGTATAACATCGATTTGCAACTTTTGCCCGTTTCATGTATGATGACCCTCGAAAGAACAGATGGAATCTGGAAATAATAATAAAGAAAGCGTTTACAACAATGAATATCTACTATATCGATTATGAGAATGTCTCAAGCCAGGGTCTGAAGGGCGTTGAGGCGTTGACAGAAAATGATGAAGTCAATCTTCTTTACAGCAAGAAGGCTGACAATGTGAAGATCGACATCCTCACGATGATGATGGAATCAAAGGCCAGAATCCGTTTCCTGCCGGTTCACGTGGGAACGCCGAATGCGCTGGATTTCCAGCTTGTCACGCTCCTGTTCCTGAATTACAGGGAGGGAGACCACTGCTATATCATCAGCAAGGACAGCGGATATGACTGCTGCATCAAGACTGCTGCCGAGAACGGCGCGCCGAATGTGGCACGGTATCCGAATATCGAAAGCGCCCTGAACGGAACCCCTGCCAGGAAGACACGCAGCAGGGGAAAGCGCGCCGCGAAGGATACAGAGACCTCAGGTGTATCTCAGAGTGCAGCTGCCGCTCCTGCTGCGGGGGAAAACCATGTGGATGTTCCCCAGCCGGCGCAGAATCCTTCCGCTGAACCGAAGAACGCGAAGCATCCTGTGAAGGAGGCGGATCAGGCTGCCGGGAAGGCGGCAGAAAAGACCGCTGTCCCTGAACTGCCAGGTGAAACACCTGCTCCCTCCCCTGAAGAGACGGGAAAGAAAAAGACTTCAAGAAGAAGAGGAAGAAAGAAGACTGCGTCCTCGGAGACAGAAGGGATACAGAATGCCGAGCAGAATGTGACACAGGAGAGCGTGGAAAAAGCGGCAGATGCCGGGATAACAAGTGCTCAGGACAAGACCCCGGACAAAGCCCAGGATAAGGCTCCGGCCAAAACTCAGGACAAATCACAGGATAAGGCTCAGGACAAGACTCAGGATAAAACCCCGGACAAAGCCCAGGATAAAGCTCAGGAGCATGTACTCCAGCAGCGATATCTTTCGAAACAGTTTGAATCCAAAGCGCCGCAGGCATCTACCGGTGTCAGGGGCGATGCGGAGAAACCGGTTTCCATCCTCTCCGTGATCCGGCGCAGGAATGATGTGCAGCTTGACATGCATCAGATTGACCTGATCCGGGAAGCACTGAAGAATTCCGGGAACAAACAGCAGTTTTACAGCTATTTCGTCAAGAATCTCGGACAGAAGCAGGGAATCGAGCTCTACCACTCCATAAAGAGTTCCTACACTGACCTCATGAATGCGAATCTTCAGTGATACAGATCAGGTATCATATTTCGCAAGATCGTATTTCTCGATCACATCCACCAGCGCTGAGACATAGTTCGGGGCAGTGGCGTAACCGCCCTTTTTGATGATCGTGGCGGCCTTCTTGTAATCCTTGCACCCCACCAGGCCGTCATATCGAAGGCTTCCGCTGGTGAGCTTCGCTCCGGTCAGATAGGCGGAGTGATCCGCAACGCTGGCCGCGATATCCGGATACTTGCGGAAATCTGCCTTGATCGTCTTATAGGCTCCGTTCAGATACTCCTGCGTGTTCACTGCATAGGTTTTGCCGTCCCATGCGCTCTCCCATGTGGTACTGCTGAGTGTGGCCTTCATGCCGAACAGATTGTTCGCGTTTTTCGCAAGCGTGGAGGTTCCCCATGCGCTCTCGATAATTGCCTGCGCAATGGTCACGGAAGCAAGCACGCCTGTGGACTGCATGTCCGCATGAGCCAGTGAACCGATCTTTTCGATGAACCGTTTCTGCGCCTCTGTCGGCGTGACCGATGAAGAACCGGAAGAAGAGGAAGACTTTTCTGTAACGGCGCCGTCCTCTCCGAAGGTATACTTCTTTCCGCCGATGCTTACCGTCTGGTTCCGGTAGGCTGCCCCGTAAAGGGCCCCTCCCTTTCCCGTCGAGCGGAAATAGTACTTCTTTCCGTCAATGGTCTGCCACCCGGTTTTCATCTTCCCGATCTTTTTCGCGGATCCTGAGGGAGAAAAATAATACAGGTTTCCCTTGATCTCCTTCAGCCCGGTAAACTTGGTTCCATCCGAATCGTAGTAATAGGTGTTTCCCTTCACCGTCACCCATCCAAGTTCCTGGGCGCCGTACTGTCCCGCATTGTCCTTTGAACTGAACATGCAGTATACGCCATCAGCGTTCTCATAACCGCTCTTCAGGGATCCTCTCTTCTTCCCCAGCTTTGCGCCCGGCACCGCATAATATCTGTGCCCGTCCGCGGAAAACCATCCGAGAGAGAGATATCCCTCGTCATCAAAATGATACCAGTATTTCTTTATCTTCAGGAATCCTTTCGCGGGATTCGAACCATCCGTTATATAAGTGAATCTGCCGCTTGGAAGTGTCTGCCATCCCTTTCCGGATACCGCGGCGGCATCCTCCTTCGTAAGCGCCTGTGCGTGGTGCGGCAGAAATACCGCAAGGCACAGCACAAGAAGCATCCCGGTCATAATCTGAAGCAAAACTGTCTGTCTTCTTTCTTTCGAAACTGACATAACGAAACTGTTATCCTCCATAAATAGTCTGTCCAAATTTCTCCGGCTTTTAAACCGATCAATCCCCGGATTCCCGGGAAATGGGAGCCGGTACAATGATTTCCTCATAGTTTATAGGAAAAACGCCAATATGTAAAGAGACCATTACAAAATATTACAAATTTGTGAATTCACAGGTTGATTTTTTGCTCCGGCGGCGCTAAAGTAATACTGTCCGCAGGCTGTCTGCCTGCACTTTCAGTCCCATCTTTTATTCATTTCAGGAGGTATCTCTATGCGCAGATCTGCCCGGTTCCTTATGGTATTTCTTTTCTTTTTCTGCTTTTGTCTTCTCTCACTCCCCCGTCCTGTCTTTGCCGCGCAGGACCTGATCATCCTGCCCGACCCTTCCTCACCGGAGTATGATACGGTATTTCAGTACGAATATGAGACGGAGGAAGAGACAGAGGATGAAACGGAGGACGAAACGAAGGAAACTTCCGATCCTGAGACAGTCATGGATTCTGCCGGAAGCGCCGGTACTGACGCCGTGCTTGTGATAGACGTGTCCGGATCCATGAAGCAGTCCGATCCGGAATACTTCTGCAGGCGTGCCGCGATGAATTTCATCGATGAACTCAGCGCCCGCCCCGGCTCAAGGGCTGCTCTCGTCACTTTTTCCGACACCATCCAGAAAGTGATCCCCCTGACGGGGATTGACGCTCTTTCCGATGACCAGGAACTCATCCTGGAGCTGAACCGTCTGTCTTACACCGCGGGAGATACGGATATCGGATCCGCGATGGAAAAAGCGGTATCTCTTCTGACAGAGGATGTGGAAAATGCGCGCGCCAGGAGCATTTTCCTGCTGACAGACGGGGAGATTGACCTGCCTGCGGCTCCCAACGAGGAGGCTGCCGAGAAGGAATCTCTCACCAGGGCCCTGATGGCGGTGGAAGATGCGAAGGAGGAAGGCATCGTGATCCACACAGTGGCGCTCGACCTGTCAGGGCATATTGACACGAATCTTCTGAATTATATGGCTGACTCCACGGGAGGTACTTCCAATGTAGTCAACAACGCCTCCGCCCTGAACAGGGTATTCCGCCAGCTCTCCGAGTATGCCGCGAAGATGCTCCCGGAGACGGAAAGCTTCCCTGAACCTGAAACGGAGGAGACGGAAGAGATGACTGAAACCGAAACGGAAGAACAGGCTGTTCCCGTAATGCTCACCATCGGCTCCATCGACTCTCCTGTGCGCCTGGACGGCCTTCTGCCCGGCCTGTGCAGTGCCAGTGTCAGGCTGTCCGACCTGTTCTGCCTGGACGGCGCAGCCGGCGGATTCGATGATTCCATCCGTTACACCGCATATCCGGATGACCAGTCTGTCCTCAGCTGCCAGGTTGAAGGAGACATGCTTCTCATCTCCGGCCTGAAAAACGGAAGTACACAGATGCAGGTCATTGCGGAGCCTGCATTCTATGATGGCCGGGCCGACCTTTCCTTCCTGGTTGAGATCGATGCGCTGATCCCATCGGAACGTTATCTCATCCTGATTCCTGCCGCCCTGGCGGTCGTCGTGGTCATTGTTCTCCTGATCCGGAGACGAAGAACTCCCTCCTGCCGGCTGTCCGGAAGCCTGCAGTGGTTTGTCCGGGGGGAAAATGAAAAGATCTTCGGCATGCCTTCTCAGACGATGGCGGATCTGAAGGATTACGGCTCCTCGGTACGGCTTTCGGAACTGATACAGGACGAACTTCTTGACGGCGCTGATCTGAAGAAAGTGGTGATCCGCGCACAGCCTGACGGCATCCTGATTACCAGCAGGAGTTCCTCCTGCATGATTGCCGTTCCCGGATCACAGCCGCTAAGCCGCATCGCGATGAGCCGTTCCGGACGCTTCCGGGTATTGTGCGAGACCGCCGGCGGCAGGGCCGTCGTGATCGCGTATTATACGGCCCGGGAGCCATACAAAACGGAGCCATCCTTTGAGGATGACTCCGAAGAACGTACCAGACTGCTTGTATAAATGCCTTATACGATTCCCTGTGCCTTCATGGCGTCCGCAACCTTCTGGAAACCGGCGATGTTGGCGCCCGCGACATAGTTTCCTTCCATGCCATAGCGTCTCGCCGCTTCGTCGCAGTTTGCGAAAATGTCATTCATGATCCTCTTGAGCATGCTGTCGACCTCATCGAAGGTCCAGGACAGGCGCTCAGAGTTCTGGCTCATCTCCAGCGCACTGGTGGCAACGCCGCCCGCGTTGGAAGCCTTGCCCGGGCTGAACAGCATTCCTTTACTCTGGATAAACTCCGTCGCGTCAAGCGTGGTCGGCATATTCGCGCCCTCTGCCACGCAGAAGCATCCGTTCTCGTAGAGCATCTTCGCGTCTTCCAGGTTCAGCTCATTCTGCGTCGCGCACGGGCAGGCAATGTCGCACTTCACGGACCATACGCCCTTGCCCTCGTGGTACTGGGCGCCCGGTCTCTTTTCCTTGTACTCGGTAAGACGTGCGCGGTGGATCTCCTTGACCTCCTGGAGCAGGGCGACATCGATTCCGTCCGGGTCATAGATCCAGCCGGTGGAATCCGTGCAGGTGACGACCTTCGCGCCGAGCTGCTGTGCCTTCTCGATGGCATAGATTGCGACATTTCCGGCTCCGGAGACAGCAATGGTCTTTCCTTCGATCTCTTTCCCGTTTGCCTTCAGCATGGCATCCAGGAAATAGATCAGTCCGTATCCGGTTGCCTGTGTTCTGGCAAGGGATCCGCCGTAGGTCAGGCCCTTTCCTGTCAGGACACCCTCATACAGGCCGGTGATTCTCTTGTACTGTCCATAGAGGAATCCGATCTCACGTCCGCCGACTCCGATATCACCCGCGGGGACATCCGTATCCGCGCCGACATGGCGGTACAGCTCCGTCATGAAGCTCTGGCAGAATGCCATAACCTCACGGTCACTCTTTCCCTTCGGATCAAAATCGGAACCGCCCTTGCCGCCGCCGATCGGAAGACCGGTCAGGGAGTTCTTGAAAATCTGTTCAAAGCCGAGGAACTTGATAATTCCAAGGTTGACGGACGGATGGAACCTCAGGCCGCCTTTATACGGACCGATCGCGCTGTTGAACTGCACGCGGAAACCGTTGTTTACCCGGACCTGGCCCTTATCGTCCACCCACGGGACACGAAACAGGATCTGTCTTTCCGGAGTCGTGATACGCTCCAGCAGGGCCTCCCTGCGATACTCATCTTCGTTCTCTTCGATTACCGGGCGAAGTGTGGCAAGAACCTCCTTCACCGCCTGATGGAACTCGGGCTGTGCCTGGTTCTGGGCTACTACGCGCTCATAGACTTCATCTACATAGGACATACCGTTTACCTCCTCCTATCTTGCGCCGTTTGAGCTCACGCCTGTGCAAGCCACCCCGGCAACGCGGTTATTATATATCGTAGTAAATTGCGCATGCAACACTTTTTTCATAAAAATTTCCGAAAACTTTGCGTTTTCGGAAATTTTTATGGTTAATCTACGCTTTTAATTGAATTATTTGTTTGCACATGTTACGTGGTCTTCACAGAAGTCAAGAAGTTTTTCCCTTATGAGCGGGTATTCATCCAGCGCCTGATCATACAGTTTCTGCAGCATCTGTGGATCCCGCGTATAGGTCGTGATGTCCAGCGGCCTGGCGGGGGCCGCAATCAGGGCGCGCCCCATCCTCTCCAGTCTGAGGATTCCACGCATCGTGGCATTGTACCGAAGATGCCGCACATCCAGGTCATGGACGATCCCCGGGTAACGCATCAGCAGCGTATGGTAAAGCCTCCTGTGCTTCTCAGGCTCACGGATGGTATCCTTTGGACGGCACAAAAGGACAATGACCTTGTCACAGCCATTCTCAAGAGCATGCCGGACGGGAATCGGATCAGAGCAGCCGCCGTCAAAATAAAGATTCGGACCGATTGTCACCGGCCTGCAGGCTACAGGGATTGCGCAGCTTGCCATGTAAACCGAATAGTCATGCGGATGGAGGTCGTATTTGTTGAAATAATGCGCCTTCCCGGTCCGGGCATCCGTCGCCACTGCCCACAGCTCGCAGGGATTCTTCATGATCGCGTCAAGATCCAGGGCATCTTCCCCGCCTTCACCGGTCATGTCCTGATAGATGTATTCCAGATTGAAGAAGTTGCCCCCGCTGTGGCGGAACGCAGTCCATCCCATGTAATCCGGGCGGTTGACATAATCGACAAAAAATCTCCGGTTCCGGTCTCTCTGTCCTGCTACAAAGGAAGCTCCGCAGGCGGCGCCTGCCGAGACTCCGATCACATAATCAGGTGAGATGCCGTCGTCCATCATCCGGTCCAGAATACCGGATGAGTAGGCACATTTCATCCCCCCGCCTTCAATTACCAGTCCTAGCTTCATAGAAACACTACTTCTCCCTTCCTCTACAGCCAGTCCTTCAGAACACCGCCTTCAGGCGATATACTGCGAATAACAGGCTTCACATGCCTCCACAACATGTCGGACAAGAATGGAGGCTGTCACCATGCCGACACCGCCCGGAACCGGCGTGATCGCATCGACGATTTTCACGGCTTCATCGAATGCCACATCGCCGCAAAGCTTCTGATCCGGGCCCATATTGATCCCGACATCGATCACAATCTGTCCCTTCCTGAGGAAGTCAGCCCCGACCATGCGGGAACGCCCGGCGGCAGCCATGAGGATATCCGCCTGCCTGGCAATGGATGGCAGATTTTCCGTTTTCGTGTGGCAGAGAGTTACGGTGGCATTGCGGTCCGTCAGCATCAGTGCGGCGGGCTTGCCAAATACCAGCGATCTTCCAATCACGACTGCCCTTTTTCCGGTGCAGTTTATTCCGTAATAATCAAGAAATGCCATTGCCGCCTCGGCCGTACACGGCGCAAAACCGAGCTTCTTTCCAAGGATTACTCCGCTCATGGACAGGTCTGTCATGCAGTCCACATCCTTCCGGGGAAGAAGGCAGTTTGCGGCGGAGCTTTCGTCAAGGCCTGCGGGAAGGGGACGAAGAAGCAGGACTCCGTGAACCGATGGATCCTCATTCAGAGTGCGGATCAGAAAAAGGAGTTCCTCCTGGGATACCCCGGAGGGCAGATGTGTCGCCTGGCAGAGCACACCGACCTTCTCACACCGCCTGAGTGCGCCTCTCTCATACGACAGATCTCCCGGCTTTTCCCCGATCCGGATCACATGCAGGCAGGGCACGGCACCTCTGGCTTTCAGAGAGATGACGCGCCTTTCAAGATCCGCATTCAGATGATCCGCCACTTCTGTTCCCGACAGAATCCTGGCCATTGGATACCCTCCCGGTCTTTGTGTCTGTACAGCCGGACAGCCTCTGTCAGGAACTGTATCAGCAAACACTGCGCTTTACTCATGAATTCCGGAGATCTTTCATCACCTTCTCCAGAATCCGGTCCGCAAGCGGGACATATTCCTCCAGCATTTCATCTGTCGATGAATTGTATTCCTCAGCCAGAATCCGGTTCTTCATGAGCTTTGTATTGATGAACACATTCAACGCCGCGCCCTGCAGCGCAGCCCTGCACAGCGCCGCGGCATCCCCCGCGTCCGAAACAGCGAGCGCGCTGCCCTTTTCGGCCGCGGTCTGCGCCAGCTCCAGTGAGCGGCATGTAATCTCCATAATCCGGAGCGGAACCTCGCAGGCATCCTTCAGCGCCTCCTCCATGACCGCATCCCGCGCCTTCCTCTCTTCCGGTGTGGCTTTCGGCATGGAATAGGCCCTGGAAAGAGGAGCGAACATCTCCGCGTCCCTGCTGATCAGGTTAAGGAATTCTCTCTGGAGTTCCTCTTCCTCCCGGATCAGGGACTCCATATCATCCTGGACGCCGGCATAACGTTTCCGCCCGATCGTCAGGTGCGCAACCATTTTTCCCAGAGCCGCGCCAAGACAGCCGGCCAGCGCACTGGCTCCGCCGCCGCCGGGCGTCGCGTCTTCAGAGCCGAGCCGATTAGTAAACTCTCTCAGAGTCAGTTCCGCGTAATTCATATCATTTCCCACTCTGCATCGTAAAGATCTGTTTCAGAACAGCTTTCCGGTCTGCCATCCGGCATCATGTCTGAGCAGATAATCCTCTCTGCCCTGCCTGTAGAGGTCATGCCCCCTGCAGTCGATCACCACAGTCACAGGAAAGTCCTTCACGGTCAGCTTCCGGATCGCTTCCGGTCCCAGATCCTCATAGGCGATGACTTCACTTTTGAGAATATGCTTTGACAAAAGCGCCCCCGCGCCTCCGATCGCGCCGAAGTACACGCCGCAGTATTCCATGATCGCTTCGCTTACTTCCTTCGAACGTTTCCCCTTTCCGATCATGCCGCGCGCGCCCAGAGAGATCATCAGAGGAGCCCATCTGTCCATGCGGCCCGCAGTTGTCGGACCCGCGGATCCGATTACCTGTCCCGGCTTTGCGGGACTTGGCCCAGCGTAATAGATGACTGCGTCTTCTGTGTCAAACGGGATCGGGATTCCTTCCTGAAGCTGCCTCGTCATCCTCTCGTGCGCGGCGTCCCTTGCCGTGTAGATGACGCCGGACAGGAGGACCTGGTCTCCCATGTGAAGACTGCCGGCCAGTTCCTTTGTAAGCGGAAGCTGAATCGAACGTGTCATCAGATCACCTCCGTTTCATGCCGGGTTACATGGCAGCTGATATTGACCGCGCAGGGCATTCCGGCGATATGGGTCGGGAGCGTCTCGATGTTCACGGCAAGCGCGCTCGTCCTGCCGCCGTAGCCCATCGGCCCGATCCCGAGAGCGTTGATCTTCTCAAGGAGCTCGTCCTCGAGGGAAGCGTAGAACGGATCAGGATGATGCGATCCGGCAGGCCGAAGGAGCGCCTTCTTGGCAAGGAGTGCCACATGGTCAAAATTGCCGCCGATTCCGACACCTGCCACAATCGGCGGACAGGGGTTCGGCCCGGCATTCTCCACGGTTTCAAGGACAAAATCCACAATTCCCTGAAGACCTGCGGACGGCTTGAGCATCTTCAACGCGCTCATGTTCTCGGAGCCGAAGCCCTTCGGGGCAACGGTGATCTTTACCCTGTCCCCGGGAACGATATCCGTTGTGATCATGGCAGGGGTATTGTCCCCGGTATTCCCCCTGCGGACCGGATCCTTTTCCACGCTTTTTCTGAGGTATCCCTTCGTGTATCCGCGCCTCACGCCCTCATGGACCGCGTCATACAGGCTTCCATTCGTAAAATGAACCTCCTGCCCGACCTCCAGGAAGACGCAGGCCATGCCGGTATCCTGACAGACAGGCATCTCCTCCTCCTGCGCGGTCTCATAGTTTTCGATGATCCTTTCCAGGATCTCCCGTGCGATCGCCCCGTCCTCTGTGGCATGAGCGGCACGGATCGCCTCCCTGACATCCTGCGGGAGGTAGAGGTTGGCGGAGATGCACATCCGCTCCACGGCATCCGTGACTAAGTTTACATCAAGCTCTCTCATCTGTTCTGTTGTCTCCCTGGCAGGAATATGTGACAGACTTGTCTGGAACAATCCTTCACAAGTTATTTCTGAACCGGGACGCGAATCCGCTTCGAAGCAGTACCTGCCGGACATCCTCCGCGTGGTTGAGCGCGTACAGATGGATCCCGTTGATTCCAAGCGGAAGGTAGCGGTTCAGAAGATTCGCGGAGTAGGTCAGTCCCTCCTCCCGGAAGGCTTCCCTGACATTCGGGAGGTCATTGCCTCCGGCGTCCGTATCAAACCAGTGATGGGTCAGAACCAGCGCCAGATCCCTGGGAACGGCACATGCGTTCCGGGAAAAACACTGTGTCAGAACCCCGTGCTTCGTAGTGACCGGCATGATCCCCACATCAATCGGAATCGTGATGCCCGCCCTGTCAAGCTTGTCCCTCCAGACCTTGAACTGCTCCAGGTCATAACACAGCTGTGTCATAATATAGTCCGCGCCAAGATCCTGCTTCAGCTTCAGGTACGCGATATCGTCATCCTCACTGCTGCAGTCCACATGTCCTCCCGGCGCACCTGCAACAGCGATCTCAAACGCGTCCCCGAACTCGGCCCGGATAAATGCCACCAGATCAGAGGCGTGCTGGAACGCGCCTCCCGTTCCGGTCCACCCCATCGGCAGGTCTCCCCGCAGCGCGAGGATATGGTTGATTCCCTCATCAAGGTAGCTCTGCAGCTGCACCCGGATCTGCTCCTCAGACATTCCGATGCAGGTAAAATGCGTGCACGCGGTTGTCCTCTGGGCGATCAACCTCAGAACCTCACGGTTCATTCCGACGTTGGAGCCTCCCGCCCCGTAGGTGCAGGAAATATAGTCCGGAAAAAGCTGCATCAGCTCATCAAGGACAGATGGGAGACGTTCTATACCTTTTGGTGTCTTCGGAGGAAAAACCTCGAAGGAGAGCGTCAGACGTTCTCTCATTACCTCTGCAAAGCGGATTTCCGGCATATTCTTTCCTCCTCATTTTTCCGAACAGGGTTTTCTTTCATTTCTTTTTCTTGAACAGAGTAGTCTTCCGCTCTGTCCCGTTTATCAGACGCTTGATATTCTCCCGGTGTTTCCACCAGCACAGCGCTGTCAGCAGGAAAGCAAGGATGTCCGTCTCAATCAGAAGTGCCTGCGTCATATGGAACTGGCCGGTCAGGCCCATAAACACGGTTCCGAGGAAAAACGCCGCGTAACACGCAAGGGAACCGGCGGAAACATACTTTGTGGGAATGGCTACACCCAGAAAAACGGCCAGTCCGAACCACAGGAGGATCGGCCGGAATCCCATTGCCATGCCTGCAGAGGCGGCAACGCCTTTTCCTCCGCGGAAATTCATGTAAATCGGAAAATCATGTGCCACGACAGCGCCGGCGCCGGCATAGAGCCTCAAAAGCGGCAGACAATCGGGATAAGAGTTTCGAAACAGCGCACCAACGACGATACACGCGAGGAAGCTCTTCAGGAAATCCCCCGCGAAGGTGATAAGCCCCCACTTTGTTCCCAGCGTGCGGATCATGTTCGTCGTCCCCGCATTTCCGCTCCCATGTTCGCGGATATCAATTCCGTGTATGCGTCCTATGATATAGCTCGTCTGGAACAGGCCGAACAGATAGCCGATTCCAAAACAAACGATTCTGATCATTTCCCATCCTCCTGCCAGTCATCCGTTTGGCTGGTCTTTCCTGGCTCTCTCTCTGATAAGGATCCGGATCGCCGTGCCTCTGAATCCAAAGGCTGTCCGGATCTGGTTCTCGATATACCGCTCATAGGAAAAATGCATGAGCTTTTTGTCATTTACAAAGAGAACGAAGGTCGGAGGCGCAACGGCAACCTGCGTCATATAGTAGCACTTCAGCCGCTTTCCCTTGTCCATCGGAGGCTGCTGCAGGACAACCGCCTCAGAGAGGATCTCATTGAGCACGCCTGTCGGAACACGGCGTGTCGCGCTCTCAATCACGGCATCGATCATCGGATAAAGCTTTGTGAGCCTCTGTCCGGTCTTCGCGGAGAGGAACAGGATGTCCGCGTACTGCATGAAGGACAGGGTAGAACGGATCTTTGCGGTGTACTTCGAGACGGAATGGTTGTCTTTCTCGACGCTGTCCCACTTGTTGACGGCGATGATGATTCCTTTCCCGCGCTCGTGCGCGATACCGGCAACCTTCGCATCCTGTTCGGTGATGCCTTCTCTGGCGTCGATCACGACGACGACCACATCGGACCGCTCAATCGCGGCAACGGCGCGGACAATCATATAGTGTTCAAGATCCTCTTTGATCTTGTTTTTGCGCCGGATTCCGGCCGTGTCGATGAAGATGTATTCTTTCCCGTCATGCTTTACCACCGTGTCCACCGCGTCCCTGGTGGTTCCTGCAATATCCGATACGATCAGGCGGTCCTCGCCCAGAAGACGGTTGATGATGGAACTCTTTCCGACATTCGGCTTCCCGACGATCGCAACCTTCGGCCGTGTATCCTCCTCCTCGGAGGATCCCTTTGCGGGAAGGTACTTCAGAACCTCATCCAGAAGATCCCCGATCCCGGTGCGGTTCGCGGCGGAAATGGGATACGGATCCCCGATTCCGAGATTGTAGAATTCATAGACGGCCGCCTCATCTCTTTGCCAGCTGTCCACCTTGTTCACAACAAGGAGAACCGGTTTATGGCTTCGGCGGAGCATGTCAGCGACCTTCGCGTCCGCGTCGACCAGTCCCTGTTTGAGATCCGTCAGGAACAGGATGACATCTGCCGTGTCGATTGCGATCTGCGCCTGTTCACGCATCTGCGCGAGTATAACATCACTCGTATCCGGCTCGATTCCGCCGGTATCGATCAGCGTGAAACTCCGATCAAGCCATTCCACGTCCGCGTAGATCCGGTCACGGGTGACGCCCGGCGTATCCTCGATGATCGAAATCCTCGAGCCGGCAAGCGAATTAAAAAGCGTGGATTTTCCAACGTTCGGTCTTCCGACGATTGCTACAATTGGTTTGCTCATAAAATGAAGTCCTTATGGATGTTTTCTCAGGAGCCACGACCGGTGATTCTCCATAACTATGTGAGTGATTTTTCACAGGTTCCGTCCGCATACCGCGTTCACGAGACTCTGACCGTCCGATTCTACAATAATGATTTTTGTTTGTAAAGCGTCCTCAATCTGCCCGACGGTCACGTCGTCCAGCAGAACATCTTCATCGCTGCGGAGCATATTGACCGGAAGGAGAAGCTGTTCTCCAAGATCGCGCCCGCCCAGCTGCCTGATCAGATCCCGCCCCGTAATCAGGCCGGAAACCGTGATCTGTTCCCCGAAGAAATCATTCCTGATCGGAACCACATCCGCACGGACAGAGGGAAATACCGAAGTGATCTCCTCCGTAAGGCGCTTTATGGTCGGACAGGCCAGCATTCCCGTCGCGATTGTGACATGGCGCGGGTGTGCTGCTGTTTTCAATATCTGCTGATCAGGTGCCTCCTTCAGGCTGTGAAGCGCCTCATGGACCTCTCCGGTAAGAAGGCGGATCATGCCGACCCCGTTCTCGAGCTGAAGATATCCATCATACCTCTCTTCCGGTGGAATCTCTCTCCCGGCCAGGATATACCACTCATCGCTGGCATGAACCAGATGGGTGCCATATCGATCCATATAGTACTCCTGCCAGCGTTCGATCCTGTCAATTACCTTTCCGGCTTCCTCTCTGTCAAAGGGCTCCAGTTTTGGAAGATGCTCCCGGTACTTTGTCAGGCCGACCGGCACGACGGACACGCTGTGAAGCTGCGGCAGGTACGGTTCAAATTCCTTCAGTGAATACTCAAGCTCCTCACCATCGTTGATTCCCCTGCACAGGACAATCTGTCCGTTCATCCCGATCCCGGCGTCTTTCAGACGCTTCACCTTCGGAAAAATATCCCCGGCGAAACGGTTGTGCAGCATCCTGCACCGCAGCTGCGGATTCATGGTGTGAAATGAGATATTGATCGGCTCCAGATGATAGCGGATGATCCGGTCGATATCATGGTCCGACATGTTTGTGAGCGTGATGTAATTCCCCTGGAGAAAACTGAGTCGCGCGTCATCATCGTGAAAATACAGTGTTTCCCTCATCCCCGGAGGCATCTGGTCAATGAAACAGAACACACACTGATTCCTGCAGGAGCGGTATTCATCCATCAGGCCGCTCTCGAATTCCAGCCCCAGGTCTTCAAGGGGATCCTTCTCGATCTCCAGCTCCCAGTCCTCCGGCTCATCCCCGGGAAGGCCCATCGCCAGAAACTCTTCAGAATGAACCCCCTTCCGTATCACAAGCGTGAGAGACTCATCCCGGATCAGGTACCGGTAGTCGAATACATCCTCTACCACGTTCCCGTTGACAGACAGCAGGATGTCGCCCGGTTCGATGCCATACTCTTCGGCAATCGAACCGGGCGCAACGGACCGGATCCTGTGGGAAGCATCAGACTGTCTCTTCATCTTACTGATTCAGCTGCTGCAGGAGCTGATTGATCTTTGCGGTCGGCGACTGGATGTCGCTGATGGACACATCGTGGTTCAGGTGATCGATAATCGTCGCCAGGTACTCCGTCATATCCGCCTCCGCGTACCACTCCCGCTCAAGCAGTTCCGGCGGACGGTAATTCAGGTTTGTTGTCACAACTTTTGACAGGTATCCTTTTTCGTAGTAATCGTCGAATTCCGCAAGCCCGTCGGTGAACAGGCCGAAGGTGGTGCAGATGAAGACCCGGTTCGCGCCTTTCTCCTTGATCTGGCGCGCTACGTCCAGCATGCTTCCTCCGGACGAGATCATATCGTCGATTACCAGGATATCCTTTCCTTTGACCGGTGCGCCGATGAACTCATGGGCGACAATCGGGTTCTTTCCGTTTACGATTCGGGTATAGTCTCTTCTTTTATAGAACATGCCCAGCTCCAGGCCGAGAATATTCGCGAAGTAGACCGACCTTTCCATGGCGCCCTCATCCGGGCTGACAACCATGGCGGTATCCTTGTCCAGGTGGAGGTTCGGCACGGTCTGGACCAGCGCCTTCAGGAACTGGTACGTCGGCATAAAGGAGTCGAAGCCGGACAGCGGGATCGCGTTCTGTACCCGCGGGTCATGCGCGTCGAAAGTCACGATGCCGGACACGCCCATGGATTCCAGCTCCTCCAGGAAGACCGCGCAGTCGAGGGACTCTCTCTTCGTTCTTCTGTGCTGGCGTCCTCCATAGAGAAATGGCATGACGACAGTGATGCGTTTTGCCTTCCCGTTTGCCGCCGAGATGATCCTTTTCAGATCTTCATAATGGTTGTCCGGAGACATGTGGTTCTTTTCCCCGAAGACTGTATAGGTGATGCTGGAATTCAGCACATCCACAATGATGTAGAGATCCGCGCCGCGGACTGAATCATTGATGATGCCCCTTCCCTCTCCGGTACCATAGCGCGGACACTGGCAGTCAATCAGATAGCTGTCCTCACAGTATCCCTTGATCGGAAGATTCTCAATCTTTGCCAGATGGGATTTCCGGCGCATCTCTACCAGGTCTTTGTCCACTACTTTGACAAAATCCCGGCAGCCTTCCAGCGCCGCGATCTTCAGAGGACCGGCTGGCAGGGTATCCGGCTGTATATCGATCGGCATGGGTGATCCTCCTGTAAACTGTATTCATTCTCATTATAAGCGAGCGCTATCCTGTCATCAAGTAGAACAGATCGGCAGGGGTGTGACCGCAGCTTCAGCGAAGCATGAGGACCGCAGCATCGTTCCCGCGCTTCCCGTGGCTGGCCCTGTGCGAAAACAGATAATCCACGTTGCAGGACGTACACAAGTCCGGCAGGGAGATGTTCTCCTCCTTCATACCTGCCAGGAGGAAATTCTCCATGCAGGCGCGCTGAAGATCCACATGGAACTTCTGCTCCCCGGTCTCGGTCAGACGGCCCGGGCGAACCAGTTTGTCATGAAGGGAAGTATCGTACTTCTCCCAGTAGGCCTCCGCGACATTCCGGCTCACCTCGAAGCAGTCCATGCAGATGGACGGACCGATCGCGGCAACCAGATCTTTGGGCGATGAACCATAGACAGCATGCATCATCTGAACAGCCCTGGCTCCGATCCCTTTGATGGTTCCTCTCCAGCCGGAATGGACCGAGGCAATCGCGCGATGCACCGGATCAACGATCAGGAGAGGTACACAGTCCGCGTAGAACGTCATCAGTGCCTGACCTGTAATATCCGTCATCAGTCCGTCGACGTCATTGAACTCATTTGGCCGCGTGATTCCGTTTCCCCGGTCAATCTCCTGAAGGACGCGGATATTGTCCGTGTGTGTCTGGTTGGAAAAAACCAGGGCCTCATACGGATACCCGACAGCGCCTGCAAATCTTCTGTGGTTCTCCAGGAAATTCGCCCTGCACTGCGCCTCACTCAGATGCATGTTCATGGCTACTTCACGGGCAAGGCTCAGATTCATGGACCCGCCGTCACCTTTTGATACGCCCCCCTGGCGGGTACTGAACCCGTTAATCAGAAACGGAAACTGATCCAGTATCGGGAAAGAGAACCACTCCACGCCATCCCTGCAGTGATACGTCAGACGGTCGATCTCTCTTGTACTCTTTTTCCGGATATAATTCTCTTCCATTCATTCCTCCAATATGTTTGACCCCTGTCTTTTTCTCCGATTTTCCAAGGTAAAAACTTTAGGATCTGTCAATTACAACCTGACCATCTTTCCTGCCTGTTTCTTCGATTATGCCTGGAATTTCTTCAAGACCTGTACATATCAGCTGCCCCGGTACAGAAACGCGTTCCGGATCAGGCGGATTCTTCCGCTGTC
>ONVT01000147.1 GCA_900321365.1 uncultured Eubacteriales bacterium
CTCCGTGGTCGGATAATACACTCTTCTCCATTCCGGGAAAAACTCCGCAAGCACAGCGTCATAATTCTGGTTGCCCTCATTCACCGCAACGATGACATGCTCCTTCTGGTAGAAATACTTCTGCTCCGACTGGCGCACCACCGCGTAAAGATCGGTACTGATCAGCGGCTGCGTGAGGATCAGATCCAGCTCCTCACCGTCATAGGTGTTCAGGTTCGCGGGAAAGACACAGTCAATCTCTCCTCTCTCCAGCGCGTCCAGCGCGTCCGACACGGTCGGATACGCGATCGTCTCGAAATCAATATGCACGTTCACAATGCAGTCAGCGGCATACGCAAGGTAATCCTTCAGGATGCCGATCAGTTCGCCGGTCTGTCTGTCCGCGGCGCAGAACGCCAGATAATTGTCCTGATACCCCACCCGGATCGGCCCGTGCGAGGAAAGCCAGTCCACCTCTTCCGCGGCGAGAAATGCGTTCGCACCGGTCCGTCGGATGTACTTTTCAAACATTTTCTGATTGAAGTACCGGTCTTCATCCTGAACTCTGCTCATCGCGTTATTCAGGTCGCTCAGAAGATCAGGCCGGGACTTCGATACAGCGAAATAGAAATCCGAAGAGCCGACCTTGCACACAGGTACCGCGCGCTCCGGATTCACAAAGGAATCCACCGTCACATACGCGTCCAGATCACCTCTCTCAAGCATCGAAAGAGACTCATCCTCGGTGCAGGTCACCTCAATCAGTTCGGCGTCGACGCCGTTTTGTTCCGCCCATTCCTGATAGAAATCCGTCTGGATGCTGCCCTTGTTGACCCCGACCCTCTTTCCGTTCAGGGTGGAATAATCCGATGATGAAATCTCCGAATTGCCCGGAGCCATGAACAGATAATACTCTTCCGTACCCATCGGAAGGAGCGGATACAGCATCTTCTCCTCGCGCTCCGGCTTGTAGGAGACATCGCTGAGCATGTCGATCTCACCGTTTTCCAGCATCTCCATGAGATCCGACCAGCTGCCGGTGACATATTCATAGTTCCAGCCGGCATACGAAGCGATCTTCATCTGATACTCATAACCGTATCCCGACCGCCTCCCGGTCTTATCCATCGTATTAAAGGAGGAATCATACCAGCCGACACGCACGGTCTTTCCCGGCTTCTCCCCTGCCGGTGTCTCTCCCGCAGAGGTTTCCTCCACAGATATCTCTTCCGCAGATGTTCCCTTCGCAGATGTCTCTTCCGTAGATGCCCCCTCCGCAGATGTCTCTTCTGCCAGTGTAAAATACGGCAGAAACAGCACAGATAACATGACAAAACACAGCGCAAACGCGCCGAGCCGGTTCAACCATATCCGTCTGTTCTGATTCTTCATATCGTCCTCCGGAGTTCTCAGGATCTGTAAGCATCAGTTTTCCTGACAGTTCTGACTGTCATGCTTTGTCATTCATAGCGCTCATCAATCACACGCTTCGTCTTCTTCTCACTGCGCGGAAGCACTCCGATCTCCACGACCTTCACCAGAGGCGTGAACCCGATCCGGCTTTTGATTTTCTCTGCCAGCCGCTCTGCAAGCTCCGCAAAAATCACGCTTCCGTTGGTCTCTACATAGAGCCGCAGCGTATCCCGTCCGTCAAGGTGGGAGATGCGGATCTGATACTCACTGGACACCTCCGGATACATGGCCAGAATCTCTTCGATCTGCTTCGGGAAGAAATTCACGCCTTTGAACTTCACCATATCATCGCTGCGCCCCTGGATCACATCAATTCTGGGATAGGACGATCCGCAGGGACACTCACCGGGCAGGATGCGGGAGATGTCATGGGTCCTGTATCGGATCAGCGGCGCGCCCTCCTTCACCAGCGTGGTCAGGACAATCTCACCGAATTCGCCGTCCGGCACAGTTTCCCCGGTTTCAGGGTCAATGATCTCCAGATACACATAGTCATCCCAGATATGCATTCCTGTGTCATAGCGGCAGTTAATCCCGATGCCGGGCCCGTAGATCTCCGTCAGTCCGTAGATGTCGTACAGCTCGATCCCCAGCTCCGCAGAGATACGTCTGCGCATCTTTTCACCCCACCGCTCCGAACCGATCACGCCCTTTTTCAGGCAGATCCTGTCGGCAATGCCCTGTTTCTCGATCTCTTCCGCCAGCAGCAGCGCATAGCTGGACGTGGCGCAGAGCACAGTAGACTTCATGTCCATCATGAACTGAAGCTGCTTGGCGGTATTGCCCGGACCCATGGGAATCGCCATGGCGCCCAGCTTCTCCGCGCCGTTCTGGAATCCGATTCCGGCGGTCCACAGCCCATACCCCGGCGTGATCTGGATGCGGTCCTTTCTGGTAATCCCCGCGAACTCATAGCAGCGCTTGAACATTTCCGCCCAGTCGTCCACGTCTTTGGCCGTATACGGGATGATTACGGGGGTTCCGGTCGTGCCGGACGACGAATGGATACGGACAATCTCCTCATCCGGGACTGCCTGCAG
>ONVT01000040.1 GCA_900321365.1 uncultured Eubacteriales bacterium
ATTCCTGGGAGATCGATCCCGAGGATCCCTTTGCCGGACTGGACTGACGCTACTGTATATACATATTTGGAGCCTGCGGGCTCCTTAATAGCTTATACATCCTGCTTGTCTTTTCCTCCGATTGTACCAGGATGAAGCCGGTTGTTTACAAGGAGTATGGATATGGAGCAATATCAGGTTACCGGCATGAGCTGTGCCGCGTGTTCCAGCCGGGTAGAAAAAGCGGTATCAGGCGTTCCGGGTGTGACATCCTGTGCTGTGAGCCTTTTGACAAATTCCATGGGCGTGGAAGGAACAGCATCGAGTGCCGATATCATCCGGGCTGTGGAGGCCGCGGGATATGGAGCATCCCTGAAGGGAGATAAGAAGCAGAATGCTTCCTCGAACTCCCCTTCCTGGGCAGATGCCGAAGCCCTGAAGGATCATGAAACACCGAAGCTGAAAAGGCGTCTTTTGTTCTCGGTGCCGATTCTTCTGGTTCTCATGTATTTTTCCATGGGACACACGATGTGGGGCTGGCCGGCTCCGGGGGCATTCGACAACCTTGTGTTTCTAGGACTGTTCGAGCTTCTGCTGGCGGTGGCTGTGATGATCATCAACCAGAAGTTCTTTACTTCCGGTTTTACAACCCTGTTTCACGGTGCTCCCAACATGGACACGCTGGTTGCGCTTGGATCCAGTGCTTCTTTTCTGTATTCTCTTGTAGAACTATTTCTGATGATACTCGCTCAGGGACAGGGAGATCAGGCTGTCGTAATGAAGTACGGCATGAACCTCTACTTCGAATCGGCAGCGATGATCCCGACGCTGATCACGATCGGAAAGATGCTTGAAGCGATGTCGAAGGGCAGGACAACGGATGCGCTGAAAGGCCTGATGCAGTTGGCGCCAAAGACTGCGGTCCTGCTGAGAGCTGGCATTGAAACAGAGGTCGGGATTGAAGAGGTCCGGACCGGAGATATCTTTGTGGTCCGTCCCGGCGAGCAGATCCCTGTGGACGGGGTGATCACGAAAGGAATGACGGCAGTCAATGAGTCTGCCCTGACCGGAGAGAGCATCCCGGTGGACAAGTCGGAAGGAGACCCGGTTTCCGCCGCAACGATGAACCAGCAGGGTTACATCGAGTGCAGAGCGACACGTGTAGGAGAGGATACCACGCTGGCCCAGATCATCCGGACCGTTTCAGACGCGGCTGCCACGAAAGCTCCGCTGGCACGTATAGCTGACAAGGTGTCAGGGATCTTTGTCCCAACGGTAATCGGACTCGCTATTTTGACTCTGATTGGCTGGATGATTGCCGGAAGGCCCTTCTCTTTCGCCATCGCCCGCGCGATCTCGGTGCTGGTCATCAGCTGCCCCTGCGCACTGGGACTCGCGACGCCTGTCGCTATCATGGTGGGCAGCGGGGTCGGAGCCAAAACAGGCATATTGTATAAGACTGCGGCAGCCCTGGAGGGTGCCGGCAGGACGCAGATGATTGCCCTGGATAAGACCGGGACAGTAACAGAGGGGGAACCCTGTGTAACGGACGTGATTCCATTTGGCCGGGACAAGGATGAGCTGCTTGGTCTCGCCGCTTCTTTGGAGAGAAACAGTGAGCATCCGCTGGCAAAGGCAGTGGCGGCTGAAGCCCAGGGACGGCTCCTGTCCGAAGTCAGTGATTTTGAAGCCCTTCCCGGACATGGCCTCCGTGCCCGCCTGAATGGAAAAGTACTGCTTGGGGGAAGCCTGAAATACCTTTCATCCATGGGGCTTGTGAATGAGTCTGTTTCAGCCCGGGCAAACACCCTTGCCGAAGAGGGCAAGACTCCGCTGTTGTTTGCATTTGGCGGTGAACTCGCAGGGATTATCGCCGTCGCGGATCCGATTAAGGAAGATTCCGCGCAGGCAATTGGCGAATTGCGGAACATGGGGATACAGACAGTTATGCTGACCGGCGACAATGAGCGGACAGCCAGGGCAATCAGCCGGCAGGCCGGTGTGGATCAGGTGATTGCGGGAGTCCTGCCGGAAGGAAAGGCGGATGTGATCCGGAGCCTGAAATCCCTTGGCAAAGTTGCCATGGTCGGTGACGGGATCAATGACGCTCCCGCGCTGACAGTGGCGGACAATGGCATCGCAATCGGGGCAGGAACGGATGTGGCCATTGATGCGGCAGACATCGTAGTGATGAAGAGCCGCCTGAGTGATGTGACGGCAGCGATTCGCCTGAGCAGGGCAACGATCCGGAACATCCATCAGAACCTGTTCTGGGCATTCTTCTACAATGCCATCTGCATCCCGCTTGCGATGGGCCTGTACGGGATCGAAATGAAACCTGTGTATGGTGCGGCGGCGATGGCGCTTTCAAGCTTTTTCGTGTGCATGAACGCGCTGCGCCTGAACCTGGTAGACCCGCACGATGCCAGGCATGATAAAAAGATGAAGGCAATTTCCGCCGAAGCGTCTGGACAGATCGCAGGCGCGGAAGAAACAGCGGAAACAACCCAAACAAAGAAGGAGGAAAACATAATGACAAAGACACTTAAGGTAGAAGGTATGATGTGTGAGCACTGCGAGGCGCGGGTGAAGAAAGTACTTGAAGCGATCCCGGGCGTTCAAAGTGCTGTGGCGGATCATAATGCGGGTACTGCAGTTGTCACCCTGAGTGCGCCGGTGGAAGACGAATCGCTTCGTGCAGCGGTGGAAGCACAGGATTACAAAGTACTTGGAGTAGAATAATCAAAGAAGGAGAATTGTGGACTGCCACAGAAGTATATGTAACTATGTGAAATGACCGGATCTTCGGATCCGTGAGGTCGGAAAGATTGTCGAAGGCGCCAATTGCCTCAGACAGCAAAACATCATACAATCATGGTCAGAGAGACTCACATTGCGTGGGTCTCTTTTTGTTTACTGGCTGGGAGCAGTCACGCAGACCTTCTGGCAGATCACGGCTCCTGACGGCTGGTTTCAGGGAGGTGCGGCATGCAGGTGGGAGAGATTCTTGCCGGAAAGTACAGACTGATGAAGCGCCTCGGAGAGGGCGGGGAAGGAAGTGTGTTCCTGGCAATCCATATGCAGACGGAGATGTTCTGGGCGGTCAAGGAGATCCGCGTGGGGCAGGATGCGGGCGGCGGCTCTTCGTGTCATGAGCTGCAGATGATGAAGAGCCTGAAGAACCGGCATCTTCCGCAGATTATAGACGTTCTTCAGCAGGAGGACTGCATTTATCTGGTGATGGAGCATGTGAGGGGGATCCCGATGAATCACAGGCTGAGGAACATGGGACAGCTGTCCTGCAGGGAAGTGCAGGATGTGGCGGAGCAGGTGACGGAGGCACTGTGTTACCTGGAAAGCAGAGACCCTCCGGTTGTTCATCTGGACATCAAGCCCTCGAATCTCATCCGGAGGCCGGACGGACTGATCAAGCTGGTGGACTTTGGATCTGCATGGAAGGAAAAGGAGCAGGTCAGGCGGATGGGTACGGATGGGTACGCCGCGCCGGAGCAGTATCTCACAGATGCTGAAGTGCCGGATGTCAGGACAGATATCTACGCTCTGGGCGCGACACTGTACCGGATGATCTGCGGAAGGACGAGGCCTTTGGGGAGATGTCCGGAATGCATACCACAGTGCCCGCCCCAGATGTCAGACCTGATCCTTAAGTGTCTGATGGAGGATCCCTCGCAGCGTTTTCAGAGCGCGTCGGCATTAAGGGATGAGCTGATCCGGATCAGGAGGAAGGAGAAAAGAGAGAGGGGGAGAGTTCAGTTTCTCGGAGCCCTGGCAATGGCGCTTCCGGTATCTGCTCTTTGCCTGCAGATCCTTCCGTCCGCGATTGACCTGTCCGCGGATGAGTCCTGGGATTATGAAAAGCTGATCCGGGAGGCGAGTGTGGTGAGCGAGGAGGAGAGCCGTGAATACTACAGGCAGGCGGTCTTCCTGGAACCGGAAAGAAGTGATGCCTATCTGAAGTTTCTCTCTGACGCGCAGGCGGACGGACTGTTCTCCGAAGAGGAAGAGACATTCCTGCGGGACACTCTGCATACGGTGCGCTTCGGAGGGAACCAGACCTACGAGGAGCTGCTCTCAGAAAACCCGGAAGCTTACCTGGAGACCGCGCTTCAGATCGGACTGGCCTACTGGTATGACTGTCAGCGGGAAGACAGCATGAGGATTGCCACGGGATGGTTCGAAAAGGCGCTGGAAGGGGCAGGACGGGACGCTGAACAAGGAGACAGGGAAGAGGCCTGGTCGGACGCTGAACAAAGAGACATGGAAGAAATCAGCCCTGGCACTGAGCCGTCAGACAGGGAAGGAGACGGACCGGAAACGGAACCAGGAGACGGAAACAGGGAGAAGAGAGAAAAAGCGGCTTTGTACCTGAGACTCGGAACCGTTCTGGAGAAGCTTCATTCCCAGGGCCGGGAGGACACGTCAGCGGACGCGCTGGAATACTGGGAGAATCTGGGAGGAATCCTGGAGATGACAGGGCATCAGTCCATACAGGAGGATCCCCTCATGCAGCTGAAACTCAGCAGGGATTCCCTGACGACCCTTGCCTTCCTGGCAGGTGATCTTGCGCGGGCAGGAATCGGAAGCGATGAACAGATGGCGCGGATCCGGGAACTGGAGGATCTTGCGGATAAAGCGGATGTTCCGGCCGGACAGGATACGCTGCAGGGAAAGATTCTGGAGGAAGTCGCGCACGCGGCCGCAGCTGCACGGGAGGCGGCGGAAAACAGCAGGTCCGAACAACGCGGCGAATGAAAACAGCAGGCCTGAACAGCGAATCGAATGGAAACAGCAGTACCGAACAACAAGACAAATGAAGACACCAGACCCGAACAGCGAAGCGAATGAAATCAGGAAGGGGGAAAAGACAAGAAACATGAGTCAGATCACAAGGGTTCTCTGTGCGGCAGCTCTTACAACGGTTCTTGTAATGAGCACAGGAGTATTCAAAACCATTGGCGCAGGGGAGGAGAGACCGGAGACGCTTCCGGCTGCTTCCTCCTCAGAGCGAGGGATGTCTGCGTCATCGGAGAGCGAAGCATTGCGAGGGGGTGGACAGCCGTCAGAGAGCAGGCCGTCCTCAGAGAGTGAACAGTCGTCAGAAAAAAGGACACTCTCAGAGAGTGAACAGGCATCAGAGAACAGGCCATCTTCAGAGGGCGAACAGTCGTCAGAGAACAGACCTCCCTCAGAAGGAGGACAGTCATCGGAGAACGGACCGTCTTCAGAAGGAGAAACGCTCCCGGAGAGTGAACCATCTTCGGAAAACGGGTCATCATCGGGAGATGAGCCATCCTCAGAGGGAGAATCGTCCCCGGAGAGTGAACCATCTTCCGAAAGTGAGCCGTCTTCCGAGAGTGAAACATCATCGGAAAGCGAGACTTCATCGGAAAGTGAAACTTCATCGGAGAGTGAGACCTCTTCGGAGACCGAGCCCGTGACGGAAAAGCCCCCGTGGCCGCAGGGTCATTACCTGGTCCGGATTACGGACGCCGCGGTAAAGGTTCCGGAGGGAGGCAGAGTTTATGACGGCACAGACCGGATTGACATTACATATCACACACAGATTGTAAGGATCCCGGAGGAAACGGGAGGAGAGGATCTCAAAGATGGGAAAAAACAGAAAACCGCTGCGGACGAGGAAATACCGGAATATACTGTTGCATACAGCGCGCACCTGGAAAGCGCAGATGCGGGAGAGCGAAAGGTTGTGTGCGGCTTCTCCCTTCAGACATCTTACCCGGATCATGTGAAGCTGGATGAGAGCACGACGAGTCCGGATCTCAGGGTTCAGGTGAAAAAGGCGGTTCTGAGTGTCCAGCTTCCGGACGGGACGAAGCGGTACGGAGATCCGGCAGACATGGAGCACATCCGTTTTGAGGGGGACTCCTTAGTCAGAGTAAGCGGATTTATCCGGGATTCATCGGGAAATGAAATCGTGCCGGACGGTTTCGTGTCTCCGCAGCCTGACGTGGACCAGAGAGTCCTGGAACAGTGGAGCCCGATCTACGCTCAGGCGCAGACGGACGCCTCCGGTGCCCCTCTCATCCTGCAGTATAAGAATGCCCTGACCCTGAAAAAGGATCCGGATGGAAGGATTGCCGGGAACCCTACGGAAAACTATGAATTCTGCAGCGATCCTGCAGATGAGAGGTTCTCAGGAGGAACCGTGACCATCAGGAGGGCGCCGGTCAGAAGAGATGTGGATTATGAGCTGAAGGGGGAGAAGGACGCGTATCGGGTGGACAGCGGCGGGACGGTTATCGTCCGGGCGGGAGGATCCCTGAGAGCAGAACCTCTTCCTGGAAACGGGTACAATGCCGGGGCAAAAACTTCGAACATCAGAGGGGATACCACTTTTGCATTTCGCCTGGAGGAACACTACCCGGACGGATCACTGGCTGCCGATTCTGAGCAGGAGACAGTTTCCTGCCGCGCAGACAGCTTCGCGCCTCAGGCCCTTACCCAGATAAACGGCGCTTCTTCATCCGGAGGTCTTCTGTTTTCTTCATCCGCCGCCTCTGTCAGCATTACCGTGCCGGAGGATGACCTCAGCGGGCTGTCTTCGGTGCGCTGCCGTGTCCTGTCGGGACCGATGAGCGCGGACTTACTCTCGGACGCCATAAACGGATCACCAAAGCTTTCCGCCTCTTCCGAGTGGAAGGAAATCGGACAGAACACAAGAGTGAGCCTGGGTACCGAAGGACTTCATGCCGTGGAGGTTGAAGTCCGGGATCAGGTCGGAAACAGCAGCCTGACTAGAAGTCCAGTGGTCGCAATCGATGCGCTCGTTCCGGAGATTGAGATCACGGGAGTGGAGGACGGGAGCGCGAATGCCTCCTCACTCCGCATCCAGGCCACTTGCCGCGACCCGTCGTATCTCCCGGGATCCCTCAGGGCTCAGATGAGCGCGGACTTTGGAGGTGTCGTGCCGTCCTGGTCGCTGAGTGAGGATTCCGGGGACGGGGCGCAGCTGACATTTCGTGATTTCCCGCGCCAGAAGGAGGCAGACGCAGTCTATCATCTGACGGTCACGGCGCAGGACCGGGCCGGAAACACTTCCAGG
>ONVT01000270.1 GCA_900321365.1 uncultured Eubacteriales bacterium
GGCATCATCGGACATTCGATTGCACTGAGCCGGCTGCTTTGCACGCTTGGCGGGGATGGGATGTTCCCTGAGTGGATCGGTGAGACAGACGAAAACGGGGTTCCCAGGCGGGCGGTCTTTTGCATCGTGGTAATCTCGATCGTCCTTCCCTTTTTCGGGCGGACCGCGATCAGCTGGATCGTCGATGTCACGACGGTCGGGGCTGTCATAGCCTACGCGTTCACTGCAGCCTGTTCGTGGAAGACGGCAAGGACCGAGAAAAATTCGAAAATGATGGCTGCCGGAGTGGCGGGGCTGATCATCTCCATACTGTTTGCCCTGGCATTCCTGGTTCCGAACATTCTTTCTGTGACAACCCTTTCGACGGAGTCCTACCTGATCCTGGCCGCATGGGGAATTCTCGGCTTTGCCGTGTTCCGCCTGATTCTGTCGGGGGACCGGATGAGAAGGATGGGGCGCTCGATTGTGGCCTGGGTCGTCCTGCTGGCGCTGATCCTGTTTACCTCGAGTGTCTGGATGCGACAGACGTCGACCGCGATGGTTGAGCAGTCCGTCACGAAGTATGTGTCTGAGCGGGAGGAGGCCTCAGCCGGGGCCGGGCCGGCGGACGGGGACGAGGCACAGGAGGAGGTCTTTGAAGAGCCTTCTTCCCTGCAGAATACGCTGGACCAGATCAGCTCGTCGATCCGTCTTCTCAGCCTGATCCAGGCCGTGCTCATCGTCGCCGCCCTGCTGATTCTTCTGGATATCTATCAGCTGATGCAGAAGAGGGAGCGCCAGATCGAGGTCGAGAAAGTCCTGGCGGAAGAGAGCAGCCGTGCCAAGACAAGCTTCCTTTCCAACATGAGCCATGAGATCCGGACGCCGATGAACGCCATCATCGGGCTTGACAACATCGCGCTGCGTGACCCGAACCTTTCTCCGCGCACGCGGGAGCAGCTGGAGAAGATCGGCTCCAGCGCGAAGCATCTGCTCGGCCTGATTAATGATATCCTTGATATGAGCCGCATTGAATCGGGCAGGATGATCCTGAAGAATGAGGACTTCTCCTTCCGGGAATTCCTGGATCAGATCAATATCATGATCAACGGGCAGTGTCAGGATAAGGGCCTTCGCTACGAGTGCCAGATCATCGGGCCGGTCAGCGACTATTACTGCGGGGATGACATGAAGCTCAAGCAGGTGCTGATCAATATTCTCGGGAACTCCGTGAAGTTCACGGACGCGCCGGGTGTGGTGAGCCTGACGGTGGAGCAGCTGAGCAGGTTTGATGGAATGTGCGCGATGCGTTTCACCATGAAGGACACCGGGATCGGCATGGATGAGGAGTATATCCCGAAGATTTTCGAGGCCTTTTCCCAGGAAGACACCACTACCACGAACATGTACGGGGGAAGCGGGCTTGGCATGTCCATAACGAAAAACTTCGTTGAGATGATGAACGGTGAGATTGACGTAAAGAGCAGGAAGGGCGAGGGTTCGGTCTTCACCGTCATCGTCACGCTGAAGGAGTCCGAGCGAAGCAGCGCTCTGGAGCAGGAGATGAGACTGCCTGAGGGCCTGAGGGCCATGGTGGTGGATGACGACGAAATAGCCTGCGAGCATACACAGGTGGTGCTGAACGGGATGGGCATTGAAGCCGTGACATATCGTGATCCTTCCCTGGCGCTTCAGGGGCTTAAGGAAGCCTGCGCGCAGGGCAGGCCGTACAATCTGCTGTTTACGGACTACAAGATGCCGCAGATCAACGGCCTGGAGCTTGTCCGGAGCGTCCGCTCATTTGACGAAGGCAGGACCGCGGTGATCATGCTGACCGGATACAACTGGGATATCATCGACGAGGAGGCAAGGGAAGAAGGGGTGGACGGGATCATGGCCAAGCCTCTGTTTCCCGACAGCCTGTCGAGGGAGATTTCCTGTGTGTTGTCCATGCGGCCCGGGGAAGACCAGGCTCCTGCCGAAGCGCTCCCCCAGGAGGAACAGATCCTTGCCGGTCGCAGAGTGCTGATGGCGGAGGATGTGGAACAGAACGCCGAGATCCTGCAGGATCTGCTTGAGCTGGAGGAGATGACCGCCGAACATGCCCGCAACGGTGAGATCGCCGTGCAGATGTTCTCCGAGAGTTCTCCTGGCTGGTATGACCTGATTCTCATGGATGTGCGGATGCCGGTGATGGACGGTCTTTCCGCAACACGCGCGATCCGCGATCTGGATAGGGATGACGCAAAGAGCATACCGATTATCGCCATGACGGCCAACGTGTTTGATGAGGATGTGGAACGCTCCCTGCAGGCGGGCATGAACGCCCATCTCTCCAAGCCGGTCGAACCGGACCGGCTGTATGCGACGATGGCAGAGCTTCTTCGCGGGAAAAAGCCGCTCTGACCCGCTGCGCTTCCCGGGGCGGCATTAAAAACGTCAGGATTACAGATGAGAAAAAGAACCGGCGGTTTTAAACCGCCGGTTCTTTTTTCTGTACGATTTCAGTTACATTTTCGGCAGCTTTGCGATGCTTGCCGCAATCTCCTCATCGGTCGGAATGTAGTTTTCCATCTCACCGTTGTGGAATTTCTCATACGCCACAAGGTCGAAGTAGCCCGTGCCGGTCAGACCGAATACGATGGTTTTCTCCTCGCCGGTCTCTTTGCACTTCATGGCCTCGTCGATCGCAACCCTGATGGCGTGGGAGCTCTCCGGGGCCGGAAGGATGCCTTCCACTCTCGCGAACTGCTCGGCAGCCTCGAATACGTCAGTCTGCCGGACCGCTCTTGCTTCCATATAGCCGTCATGATACAGCTGGGAGAGCACCGGGCTCATGCCGTGGTAGCGCAGGCCGCCCGCGTGGTTCGGCGCCGGAATGAAGGAGGAGCCAAGGGTGTACATCTTAGCGAGCGGGCAGATCATGCCGGTGTCGCAGAAGTCATACGCATAGGTTCCGCGGGTAAAGCTCGGGCAGGACCTGGGCTCGACCGCGATGATCCGGTAGTCTGCTTCCCCGCGCAGCTTCTCGCCCATGAACGGGGCGATCAGGCCTCCGAGGTTGGATCCGCCGCCGGCGCAGCCGATGATCATATCCGGCTTGATTCCGTACTTGTCAAGGGCCGCTTTGGTCTCCAGGCCGATGATCGACTGGTGGAGCAGAACCTGGTTCAGCACGCTGCCAAGTACATAGCGGTAGCCTTCATTTGAGGTTGCGGCTTCCACCGCCTCAGAGATCGCGCAGCCAAGGCTTCCGGTGGTTCCGGGATGTTCCTCGAGGATTGCTCTTCCGACCTGTGTCGTGTCGGAGGGAGAGGGAGTGACCGAAGCGCCGTAGGTCCTCATGACTTCACGGCGGAAGGGCTTCTGCTCGTAGGATACCTTGACCATGTAGACCTTGCAGTCCAGTTCAAAGTAGGAGCAGGCCATGGAGAGCGCGGTGCCCCACTGTCCGGCACCAGTCTCGGTCGTCACACCCTTCAGCCCCTGCTTCTTCGCGTAGTAGGCCTGGGCGATGGCGGAGTTCAGCTTGTGGGATCCGCTCGTATTGTTTCCCTCGAATTTATAATAGATCTTCGCCGGAGTTTTGAGTTTCTCTTCCAGGCAGTATGCGCGCACCAGCGGTGACGGCCGGTACATCCGGTAGAAATCCCGGATCTCCTGTGGAATCTCAATATATGGATTCACTTCGTCCAGCTCCTGCTTTACGAGCTCCTCACAGAAAATCGGCATCAGCTCCTCTGCGGCCAGAGGCTGTCCTGTTCCCGGGTTCAGAAGGGGAGCGGGCTTGTTTTTCATATCCGCCCGGACATTATACCAGGACATCGGCATCTCATTCTCTTCCAGATAGATCTTGTACGGGATTGTGTTCTTGTCTGACATGGTTTTTTCTCCTTTCTTTCTCCAGGAACCGCAAACCTGCCGCCTGAGGATCTGCCGGCAAATACTGCCTGATCATTCAGCCTGATGGTCTGCTGGCAGAATCTGTGTGATCATCCTGCTGAAACGGTGCTGACAGGGCCTGCCTGTTTACGGGTCCTGGCTGCCTGCATTGGAATACAGGCCGGCACAAGTGTTTCCGCACCAGGACAAAAGAAAACCCTGTCCCAGTGCTTGCTGGGACAGGGTTGAAAAATCAATCCTGCGGTGCCACCCGGCTTGACATGTAGAACATGCCCACTCACGCGTACTGTCATACGCCGGCCTTTGATCACGGAGAGCCATCTCCGTCTCGCATACTCAGGAAAGAAAACTCCTTTTCCGCTCGCCCTCAGAAGTCCATTCGGGAAAAGCCTTTCACTGCCTCGCACCACCCGGCAGCTCTCTGGAGAAAGAACAGATTCCTTACTCACTCTTCATCAACGGTTTAACGCATCATAACCTGAAAGTGAATCATCTGTCAAGACAAAAAATATTTTTTCTCGTCAAGATAGAAAATATTGTTTTTTTCTGTTGACAGACTTAGAACATGAGTGTACTATTCCAATAGTGCACTATGTGACAGATGCAAAAGGAGCCTGTATGAATTATTCAACATCAATACCGATTTATCTGCAGGTGGTGGATTCGATTAAGGAGAGAATCATCACAGGAGGACTTTCACCGGGTGACAGGCTTCCATCCGGCAGGGATCTGGCGCTTCAGTACACAATCAACCCCAATACCGCAGCCAGGGTTTATCAGACGCTGGAACAGGAAAAGGTCTGTTTTACAAAACGGGGCCTGGGGACATTTGTGACGGAAGACAGGCAGCGGATCGAACGACTCCGTGAGGAGATGGCCGGCGCGCTGGTAGTCCAGTTCCTGGAAGGGATTGACAGACTGGGTATTTCCAGAAAAGAAGCGATTGAGATGATCAGTCAGAAAGAGGGGTAACCATGCTGGAAAGCAGAGAGATCACAAAAGTATATGGACACAAGACAGCAGTAGATCACATCTCGATAAAACTGTCTCCGGGATATATCTACGCGATGCTGGGGCCGAACGGCAGCGGGAAGACCACATGGATGAAGATGGCAGCCGGGCTGGTAAAGCCGACCTCCGGCGCCATGTATTTCAACGGAAGGCAGCTGGACATCGCCTGTCGGAGGGACATTGCCTATATGTCCACCGAACCGTACTTCTATCACTGGATGAAGGTCAGCGATGTGGGAAAGTACTACCAGGATTTCTTCGATGATTTTTCCATGGAACAGTACAGCCTGCTGCTGGAGAGGATGGAGCTGAAGCCGGATATGAAGACGAACTCACTCTCCTCGGGCATGATGGCCAAGCTGAAGATCGCGGTAACCATGGCCAGAAACGCGAAGGTGATCATGCTGGACGAACCGCTGAACGGAATTGATCTTCTGGCCAGGGATCAGATCATGCAGAGTATCGTGGAAAGAGTCTCACCGGACAGGATATTGCTGATCTCCAGCCATCTGGTGGAGGAGCTGGAGACGGTCGCGGACTATGCGATCTTTATCAGGGAGAGCCATCTGGCGGATTTCAGGCAGCTGGAGGAGCTGCGCATATCGGAGGGAATCTCTGTGGCTGACAAGTACCGCCAGATCTATGGTGGAAAGGAGGAAGTCTAAATGGGCAAGCTGTTTAAGTATGAGTTCAGAAAGAGCCTTTTCCCGAAACTGATTTTTCTCTGTGTCACTGCAGTTCTGGAGGTCGTCTACCTGATCGGCATCGCGGGGGAATTCGAAAGACCGACAGCCATCGGAATGATCGGCCTTACCTTCGCGGCTGTGGCGGGCATCGCCTACATGGGGATCGAGAGTATCATCACCCTGTACCGGGACCTGACGACGAAGCAAAGCTATATGCTGTTTATGACGCCAAACAGCAGCTATAAGATTCTTGGGGCCAAGGCACTCGAGAATGGTCTCGCCGTTCTGATCGCAGGCGCATTTTTCGGGGGGCTGGCGTATATTGACGTGAGTCTTCTTTCACACGAGAAGCCGGCTTTCGCGATGTTAATGGATATGGTCAACCAGATGATGAACAGCATTGACCCGACGCTGAAGTTCACGGTCAAAACCTTTGTGGTGATTCTCTTTATGACTCTGGTTTCCGTGATCCTGCGGATCGTCCTGGGATATTTCGCGGTGGTGCTCTCCTGCACAGTGCTGCAGGGAAAAAAGGCAGCCGGTCTGATCGCAATCGGAATCTATATCGCCATCTCCCTGGTTCTGGGGTACCTTTCGGGCCTGCTTCCTAAGATGGAACCCGTCACCAGCATGATCGTGAACTCGTGCATCAGCCTTGCGGCCTGCATTGTGTTCTACTTCCTTGCAGCCTGGATCATGGACAGAAAACTGAGTGTGTAAAATATCTTCTTTCCGGTCGACTCTGATCCATACTATGTGATAGAATCATATCTGCAAGGAGGATAACAAAGATGAAGAAGATAATGATTCTGTTTCTGTTGATTCTATGTGTATGCATCCCCGTGTCCGCGGCCGAGACGGAGAGCAGTACCGGTTATTCAGAGAAAAACGTTAAGGTGATCACAGGCGGTCAGGAGGCGGGTGAACTGGCTCTGCGTTTCTACGATGAGACGCCGAATGTTCCCTACATGGGGATCAGCGAGTACTCGGAGTATCTGAAGCAGCAGCCACTGACCCTGCAGGAAAACGGGGACGGCACGGTTGTACTTGAAAATGAGATCGGGGAAGGCCTTGTTTTCGATCCAGAAGCCGGCACGTTCACGATCGCTGACTGGAACCGGTTTTTTGACCTTCCCCTTCCGCTGGAAAACGAGGCATTGGGATGGAAGGACACGGCCACCCGGTTCATCAGGATCACGGATGTTGAGTTTGACAAAGAGGCTTCGCCTGTCACGCTCGATTTCGCAAAATACGGGATCCGGGTTTACGCGGATGAAGACGACATCTATCTGCCTGTATCGACGCTGTCCAATATCATGACGGACATCGCGACAAACCATATCGTGTACAACGGTGAAAACCTGTATGCGCAGCGGATGAGTCTTGACGGGTCTACGCCGGAAGGACTGTATGGAACCGAGACGCTCAAGGCGCAGCTGCAGGGACAGAAACGTCCGGCGGATCTGGCGAAGCAGTGTTATGCGGATCTGTGCTTTAACATCGACTATTTCTTCGGGCATCCCGGAAAAGCCCCGCTGGACGAAACGGTTTCAGAACTGGGACTGGACCAGGCGCTTGATACACTTGGAAGAAAAGGGAAATCGCTGAAGAAGAAACTGCAGTCAGAGGATCTGTCAAAGTACCTGTCCGGTCTGTACGAGGTACTGATGGTTTACCTGGGAGACGGACATACCCTCTTTACCAGCGCTGCGTCTGTGATGGCAGAAAACATGGATTCTGTCAAGTCAGTGTTCGGGATTCCTCTGCTCGGCGTTGATTTTACCGCGGATCTCGTCAGCAGTCCTGTCTACATGAAGCAGACCCTGCACGAGTTGATATCGATGCAGCGCCAGATGTACTGGGGGGATGACACTTACCGGGAATCCGGAAACACGGCGATCATCCGTCTGGACTCCTTCATGCCGGACGAAGCGGCGTGGGATCTTTATTACAAAGGAGAAGGAGATTTTCCGCAGGATCCTCTCGGAATCGTTCTCACCGGGCTTAAGAAGGCGTCAGAGAACCCGGAAATTGAAAATGTGATCTTTGACCTGAGCTGCAACAGCGGGGGAAGCCCTGATGTGATGATGGCGATCCTTGAAGTGGCCACCGGGCAGACACAGTTATACGGAATTCATAAGCTGACAGACAGGAATATGACATTCACGTTTGAGGCGGACACGAATTTTGACGGGGTTTATGACGAGAAGGACAAGGAGCTGAGATATGATTTTAACTATGGCGTCCTCGTAACCCGGCATGCCTTCTCCTGCGGCAACCTGTTTCCGATCATTATTCAGGAAGCAGGAGCAGTTCTGATCGGAGAACCCAGCAGCGGCGGATCCTGCTGCGTCCAGGTCGGAACCGACGCGGAGGCTTTCACCTATATGATGTCCAGCGCCCAGTGGCAGCTCACGGATTCCGAAGGTGTTGATGTGGAGGGAGGATGCAGTATTGACCTGCCGATTGAAACCACGTCAAATGACAAGGTCGATTCATTCCTCAGCATTCTCGGCGTTGATGAGGGCCTTCCCGGTTATGAGAAGTATTTTGACGACGAGTATCTGTCGGAGCTGATGAACAGCTGGTTCGGAACGGAGGAAGAGACAGAGCTGGCTCCTGCCGCATGATAATAGAGTGTTTCCGCAAAACCGGCAGGCTTGTGCGAATATGTCAGGACAGTCATGTAGATGATACCTGAATTTTATATATCAGCAGCGACGGAAAAACCGCTGTAACAGATGTGAGAGACCCTTGTCATGACAGGGGCCTCTTTTTTCTGCCGGAAACAATATGTTATACTGTCGGAAGAAAACCTGTCAGAAAGGGGAGATTTATGGATAACGGACAGTCTGTTCTGAAGAACAGGAAGTACCAGATTGCGATGGGAATTCTGTCTCTCAACGCTCTGGGAACCAGCCTGATGATGATACGAACCATGATGGGAAACACCGGGGAGGATCTTGAAGCTGACATAGGGCACATTAGCATCAGATATACTGCCCTGCGCCCTGTCGTAACCTGGCTTTTTCTGGCGCTCGCCATACAGCATCTGATCCAGTGCATTGCCTCATTCCGGGAGTCCCGGCTCCTGTTTCTGAAACATCTGGTATATATCCTTTTTTCCGCCGGGGCCGCCGCCGGGGTCTTTTTCAGCAAAGACATTCCTTCTGCCCTGCCTGCTGCCTGTTTTATCTATCTGCTTGCGGGTCTTTTCGGCTGCCTGTTCGACCTGATCCGCAGCAGGGACAAATGGCACGTCATGCTGCTCATCCTCATGCTCCTGGTGGCCTTTCTTGGAGGATGCGCGGCAGTGCTCGTATTCCTTGGCGGACCCGAAGAGCATAAGATGGCATGCCTGCTTGCGATCAGCCTCCTCTTTTTTGTGGTCGATGTTCAGGGAGTGGCCCTGATCTTTCCGCTTGCTTTTTCCTCTGTCCGGATGGATATCCTGAAGAGGATCATCAAAAAGACCTATGCGGTTGAGATTCTGTCCGGGATTGTGCTTCTCATTGTGGCGTTTTCCCTTATCCTGCCTGCCTTCGAGACGAATATCGACAATTTTGGGGATGCGTTGTGGTACTGTTTTGCGATTGTTACGACAATCGGGTTCGGGGATATCTATGCCACGTCCATGATCGGAAGGATTCTGTCGGTGATTCTCGGGCTTTATGGTATCATCGTCGTTTCCCTGATCACGTCGATCATAGTAAATTTCTACGGGGAAATGAAAAAAGAGGAGAAGGATGAGGAAAGCCCTTCTGATGAAAGCGACGACGGGGAGTCCGGAGAAAAAGCTCCTGACGAAAAAAAGAAAAAAAAGCGTGTGAAAAAGACATCTGATGAAAGAAAGAGAACGAGGCCTGAGAGAAGAACACCTGATGAAAGAAGGAGGAGGTCTGAGGAAATAATACCTGAAGGAAAAACCACATCTGGAAAGCCGGAGAGATATGTGGTGGTTATGGAGGAAATTGAACTATAGGAACTGTCCACAGCCATTCAAGTCACGCTGTGAAAAAATCTGATCTGAGTTGTGACGGGCTCTCTTGCAGATCCGTCCTTAGGAATGAAGGACAGAAAACAGGATCTGCCTGGAAGGCAGGATTACAATTCGCAAAACAGGATCGACCGGAGGGAGGAAGTTATGAGAAAACAGTTAAGAAGGATGGCAGCAGCAGCGGCAGTGGTTTCTCTGATGATGACAGTATCGGGACAGGCGGGAGAGATCGGTGACTTTCTGACAGGAGGAAACGGGAATACGGAGACGGCCATGACAGGCACAGCCGGAGATTTCTCCGCGGATACCACGTCTGCAGCCGCGCAGTCCCTGAACATGGTGAGCTGCACAGACAGCCAGACCGGGATTGATGTCGCCCGTGCGGTGGTGCCGGACAACTACAGTGTGACCAGTGAGACAACCTGGTGCGGAGGATGCCAGAGCCCCTCTTATCCGGCAAGCGTATTTGTTGACGCAAAGTCTCCGGACGGAAGTATCGAGATGACGTACGAATCCCCGCTCGCATTCGTCCATCATCTGTACAGTTATGCCAACGGGCTTGATCTCACTTCTCATCAGGATTACGCGCTGGATACGGATCTCGTCATGATGATGCTGACATATATGAATGCGCAGCAGTTTTGTGACTATATCGCCCAGAACTACGTAGAGGGGGCGGCCAATATGACCTTCGTCTCAGAGGAGCCTGTCAGCCAGGAGGTTCAGGCAGTACTCGACCAGTGCAGCCAGCAGCTGAAGGATGCCTCAAACCAGTTCTACGCCTCTGCCGGCGCGAACAACATGTATGTGGATCTTGTCGAGACAACCGTGGCAGAGCGCACCTACAGCTATACGGACACCGCGACCGGAAAGCAGAAATACCTGATCGTATCCGCTGCAGTACAGGGAAGCAGAACCGTGTCGGATTTTTCCAGCTATGGAATGGGAGAAGTGAAGATGGCCAATGTGGTCTGGGAGGTTCCTGCCAGATACTGCCTGATGTGTGATGCGGACAGGTTTGAGGAAGGGAAGGCTGTGTTTGATTCTTTCTGCAGCAATACGACGATCAGCGACCAGTTCAAACAGGCGATGTCAGATCTGAGCGACAGAATCATGCAGATTGTCCTGGAAGCGCGATCAGGTGGCGGAACAGGGGGCCTGGAAATCGCGTCCGGCACCATACTGGATTCCTTCAGTTCAGAGCTCAGCGGACAGGATGATTCTTATTCCAGCATTGAAGCATGGGATGATGTGATCATGGACCGCAACGATTACACCCTGTCAAACGGTGACAGTGTAAAGGTTGACACTTCTTACGATTACGTCTATGAGCTTTCGGACGGAAATGTCTACGCGACAGACAGCGCGCTGGATGAGCCTGCGGGAGGAACACTGCTCTACGCAAACTGATGCCGTTCATAGACCCTTTTTCGTTACAAGTCACATCCCTCAGTTACGGAGGTGACTTGTAACTTTTTTCGCTGAATCAGTGAAAAGGCAGCAGTGAGAGCGGAACCGGCATGGTGAAATATGATATACTACAGTCAACGTCAAAACTCTTTTGACGTTGACTGTATCTGCAGTATCATTTCATGAGGAGGAAACAGGATCATGAGAAAACGAACCGCCTTGCTGACCGCTGTTATTATGCTGATGGCCGCAGTGCCGGCTGCAGCCGGGTCAGAGGATACACCGGAAGCGGCACAGACAGAAGAAGCCGCAGCAGCTGACGATACCCGGGAAGAATCCTCTGATACAGAGGCTGATTCCGAAGAGAACGATTCCGCGCAGGACAACATTGTCACGACGAAGCATACCGCTGTCATACAGGGAAAGGAGCTTTCCTATACGGCACAGGCAGGAACGATGGTTCTTGAGACCGGAGGAAACAGATGCGAGATCTTCTTCACGGCCTACACTCTGGATGGCGTGGATCCTGCCGACCGTCCGATCACCTTTGCCTTTAATGGCGGCCCGGGAGCCTCCAGCATGACTCTTCATATCGCAGGTATGGGTCCGCGCAGGGTTGATGTGGATGAGAAAGGTTATGCGAAAACCATGCCGTCGAAGCTGGTTGACAACGGTAACTCCCTCCTTGATCTTACTGACCTCGTATTCATTGACGCTGTCGGAACAGGGTATTCCCGTTCCCTGGAGGATTCGGATGATCCGTTTATCGGATACGACAACGACAGCCGAACGTTTGGCGACTTCATCCGCCAGTATGTCAACCGGAACAGCCGCTGGGGAAGCAGGAAATACGTTGCCGGAGAATCCTATGGCACCACCCGGGCCGTCGGAATCTGCAGGTATCTTGCCGACACCTGGGATATGAACCTGAACGGGCTGATCCTGATCTCTTCGATCAACGACCTGAGCGCCGTTGTTCCTGAGGAAGGGAACGAGATCCCCTATGCCACGTGCATTCCCACCTATGCGGCCGATGCCTGGTATCAGGGCGTCCTTGACCCAAGATACCAGGAAATGCAGCTGGAAGATTTTCTGGAGGAAGTGCGCGTATTTGTCGAAGACGAGTATGTTCCCGCGCTGTTCCAGGGAAAGCACTTTACGGAAGAAGAGATGGATGCGCTTGCGGAGAAGTATTCCGGATACACGGGGCTTAAGAAGGAATATGTCCTGGAATCCAATCTGAGGGTCGGACTGGACGATTTCCTGACCGAACTTCTGAAGGATAAAAAGCTGACGGTCGGCAGGTATGACGGCAGGATTACCGGACCTGTCACAAGCGGGTCGATAGACGACGGGGAAGCCGACCCTTCCGACGCGGTATTTTCCCTGTCTATTGGGAATGCGTTTAACGACTACGTCGTAAAGGAACTGGAATTCCAGACGGACCGCCCGTATCTTCCCATGAACGGGGATATCAACAATGCATGGACTTTCCCCGTGGACAGCTGGGGCGGCTACCTCAGCCAGGAGAATACGATATATGAGTGCATCTCAAAGAATCCTTTTCTGAAGGTCTGGGTTCTGTGCGGATACTTTGACGGAGCGACCCCGTTTTATTCCGCAGAGTACACCTTCAGCCATGTGTTCCTGAATGATGATCTGAAGGATAACCTGTCCTTTACCTATTATCACAGCGGGCATATGGTTTATATGGAAAAAGAGTCATTTGACAAGTTCCGCAGGGACGCGGAAGTATGGTTTGGACAATGACCGGCCGCAAGTCTGTTGGAACAACTGATTAAGAACTGCATAGAATGAATCTGTTTGTCAGATATTATGCGGTTAGAAAACACTGTAACAGATGAGAATCGGAAAGCGCCGGTAAAAAACGCCAGCAGCCTGAGAGGAGATCTCTTAAGCTGCCGGCGTTGTTGAGAAGGGAGTACCTTTATTCTCCTACGGAATCTTCTATGTAATCCGACGGCACCACACTGAAGCGTGCACTGACGATATCCCCATCCGCTTCAGAGCTGACTGCAATCATGAAATATGTGTCAGGGCCGGGAGAGAAGAAATAGTCGTTTGTTCCGTCCTCCTCGGTAAAGGCGAAACTGTGCGCATATTCTCTGTAACTGTCGCTTTCCTGGGCAGTCTTCATATAGTCCTGAAATACATCTTCATCGAGCGTGAGCCCGATCGCGGCAGCCGGATTGTTCACATCTGCCTTTCCATCATAGAGATATACGGCACCGGGAGCAAATTCAACGGACCAGCCGCCTGTCAGGTCAACGGTAACGATGACTTCATTTCCGTCCTGATCCAGATATGCTGTAGCAGTCTGTTCGTAGGTGGGATAGTCGGATTCTGTTTCAGCGCCAAATGCGATCATGGTACCCATCAGTGAGAGGGCAACGCCAAGGGCTATAGCTTTTTTCATAATGAACCTCCTTGAAGAATGAAAATTGAAATGAAACTCCTGTCAGGACATACGAGCAAGAAGAGCGGAAGGCTAAAAAAGAGATACGCCGGTTTCCCGGTTTCCAGCCGCAATCTATTATAAATCAAAATGCTGACATATGCGAATTCAATGCGGACTTCCGAAATCAGCTGCAGTTTTCAGATCCTCGTCAGCACGCCGGAAAAAGACTTCGCTGAACTCAGGTGAATTCACTATTGTCATGTGATCTGCGTCGATGTATTCCACGATGAGGTTATGTCCGAGTTTCTCCCACGCTTTGACATTAGGGTTGTCTTCGCGCATCACAGCCTTCACAGGAAGCAGGCCCGCAAGGGTCGGTTCTTCTTTGACCTGCATGGCGCTGAATAAGCGCATCGGACCATCGTAGGCGGGCAGGGGCTTTCCGTCTCCCAGCTTTTTTGCCACATTCAGGAAATAGGCGCAGCTCATCCAGTATGCCTGTACCTTCGCCCTGGTTTCTGCGTCAAACTGATTCAGGAGTTTCTTCTTGTATTCCTCAAAATGCTCTGCATCATAGACGCGCTGATACGTGTCAAGCATATAGATAAATGGAAACTCTCCGAGCTGCTTCTCCCACTGCACGGCCAGACGGTATGCGATATCACCACCGAATGAATGCCCGAGAAAGCCAAATACACAAACACCTTCCGGGAGACGGCTGCGGATCATGTCTCCATAATAATCCACTACTTCCTGAATCCGTGCTTCCGGGAAAACATGGCGGTAATGTTCCACGATTGGCTCGATGCTGAGGATGGAGAAGCGCATTTTCAGACCTTCCATGACTGGCATGTAGAACTGATCCGCTGTAACACCGTGGACCAGCACAAGCACCGGTTTTTCGGGATCAAACCTGTCAATCCACTTGCAGATATGGTTTGTCTGCCGGACAATCTCCTCAATTGTCCGGTGTTTTTTTATCTCTTCCGCGGACAGCCAGATGCCTTTTTCCGCGGCGCCTTCTGCAAAAGCGTCAATCATGACATCATCCATGCCAAGGTTAATAAGGTCATCCGTGATACTGAAACGATCCAGATTGAGGATGCCTTTTGCGATCTTGAAAAGGACCCGCTCCCTGAAGGTGTAGGGGGGCTTCATCCTTTTTTCGGACGTATTCTTTTTAGGTTCCTGCTTTTCTGACATGGCTCATACCTCTGTTCCTAATTCTAACACATACGATGCACACAATTGACTTGACAATCTGGAACATTTTCCTGAACTCAGCAAAGGAGTTACAAATCATACCCC
>ONVT01000041.1 GCA_900321365.1 uncultured Eubacteriales bacterium
CTTCTGATGGATATTATCTAAAGGTATTCTTCCGATCAGACTCGTGCCGGAATACAGGGGCGGGGAGTCTGACTCCCCGCCCACTTTCCAGTTTTCAGTTATACCGGCCGCAGGTCACACCCCGCAGCCTCCACGGCTGTGAAACCTGCGGTTTTATGCCGTCATCTTGTATGCTTCTTCGCGCTCCTGAGGAAGATAATCAGGAACAGAATCGCAAGGGCAGCGCCGATCGGATACGCGATCATCGTATTCAGCTTCAGGGCCGGAATCATGCCCAGGCACTCCGGAGCCATGATGAAGTAAGTCATGGAGACCGCACTCATGAAGGTTGCCGGAACGGCCGTGACCCAGTAATTCTTTCCCTCCATCGCAAGGAACATGGAACCTGCCCACAGGACGATCATCGCCAGTGTCTGGTTCGTCCAGCTGAAGTATCTCCAGATCACCGTGTAATCAATGAAGCCAAGCGCGTTGCCGAAGCCAAGGAAAGCGCCGACGCCCAGAACCGGGATACAGAGCACAAGCCTGTGAACCATGGGACCCTGGTCAAAGTGAAGCCAGTCGGCAAGGGTCAGCCTCGCGGAACGGAATGCCGTGTCACCGGATGTAATCGGACAGACAATAACGCCGAGCATCGCGAGAATCACGCCGAAACCGCCCATCGTCTTGACAGCGACATCATAGATCGCAGCAGACTGGCCGTTCGCCAGAATCTCCTGCAGTCCGGTATTCAGTCCGCCTGTCACCTCATAGATGGAACAGCCCGCCGCAGCCCAGATCAGGGCGATGCATCCCTCGGCGACCATGGCGCCGTAGAATACAAACTTACCCTGTCTCTCGCTCTTCAGGCACCGTGCCATCAGCGGGGACTGAGTGGAGTGGAAACCGGAGATCGCGCCGCAGGCAACCGTGATAAACATGAAGCTCCAGATCGGAGTTCCCGCCGGATGCATGTTCGTAAGATGGTTCCAGATCTCAGGCGTATGATATCCGTTGATCGGAATACCAAACGCAACGCCGATTGCCATGATGATCAGGATGACACCGAAGATCGGGTAGATCCTGCCGATGATCTTGTCGATCGAAATGAACGTGGCAATGAAATAGTAGAGCAGGATGATCGCCAGCCACGTGGTGGTCTGGGCAAATACGCCGGACACCCCCTCCTCCGTGAGCAGTTTGACCAGCAGTCCGGCCGGACCGACTGCGAAGACCGTGCCGACCATGATCAGCAGGATCACAGCGAAGATTCTCATGATGGTATGCATCACCGGCCCGAGATAGATTCCGGTCACCTCTGAGATCGAAGCACCGTCGTTGCGCTCGGAAAGCATACCGGAGAAGTAGTCGTGCACCGCGCCGGCAAACACGGTACCAAAGGTAATCCAGAGAAAGACGATCGGCCCCCACAGGGCACCCTGCAGGGCACCGAAGATCGGGCCCAGACCCGCGATGTTCAGCAGCTGTACCAGGAACAGCTTCCATGCCGGCATGACGACATAGTCGACGCCGTCATTGATTGCGACTGCCGGGGTCTCACGGTCATCCGGCCCGAATGTGTTGTCGACAAACTTGCCGTAAAGAAAGTATCCGCAGATCAGAATCAGCAGACAGATTATAAAGCTTATCATACTCAATCCCTCCCATTCTTCTGCCGCTCCCGGAAAGAAATGCCAGACAAACACAAAACGGCTGCGAGGTTCCGGCAACTCTCACAGCTTCTTTCAGTTCTTTCCATCAAAACGGCATATTGATTAGATATTGTTACAAGTCCCACAACCGCCATATGGCGGAGGTGTGAATTGCAACTGGATATTCGCATCATAGCACCCCCTCTTCGAGAGTGCAATGGACTCAAAAAAGAATTAAAATCCCTGTAACGAAGCTGTAATAAAACCATCTGTATGGAAGGAAAAGCCGGGTCACTTTCGTGATCCGGCCGGAACAGATAATCATTATTTGTTACAAGCTATGCCTCCGTCATCTCCGCGGCTGTAGGACACTTCCGTGGACGTGAC
>ONVT01000129.1 GCA_900321365.1 uncultured Eubacteriales bacterium
CATCTGGGAGATCTCCGGATAGGTGATGTCCAGACGTACACCGCGATGGCCCATCATCGGGTTGAACTCATGGAGCGAATTGATGATGGTCTTGATGGCCTGGATGCTCTTATGCTTCGCCTCGGCCAGCTTCTTGATATCGGATTCCTCCGTCGGCACAAACTCATGCAGCGGCGGATCCAGGAAACGGATCGTGACCGGCGCGCCCTGAAGTGCCTCGTAGAGCTTCTCAAAGTCATGCTGCTGAACCGGCAGGATCTTCGCGAGCGCTTCCTCCCTCTCCTCGACGGTATCGGAAATGATCATCTCACGGAATGCCTCGATCCTGTCCTTCTCGAAGAACATGTGCTCCGTCCTGCAGAGGCCGATGCCCTCCGCCCCGAGCTCATGCGCTCTCTTCGCGTCCGCCGGAGTATCGGCGTTCGTGCGGACCTTCAGCCTGCGGAACTTGTCAGCCCAGCCCATGATGCGGCTGAACTCACCGACGATCTTCGCCTCAACGGTCGGAATCACGCCGTCATACAGGTTACCGGTGGAGCCGTCCGCGGAGATCCAGTCGCCCTCGTGGAAGGTCTTGCCCGCGATCGTGAAGCACTTGTTCTCCTCATCCATCTCGATCTGGGACACGCCGGAAACGCAGCATGCGCCCATGCCTCTGGCAACAACTGCCGCGTGGCTGGTCATGCCGCCGCGCACCGTGATGATGCCCTGTGCGCTCTTCATGCCTTCGATGTCCTCCGGGCTCGTCTCAAGACGGACCAGGACGACCTTCTTTCCCTTCGCCTTCCATCTGGTCGCGTCCTCAGCGGTAAATACGACCTGTCCGCAGGCTGCGCCCGGAGACGCCGGAAGGCCGTGCGCGATCGGATATGCCTTCGCGAGGAAGGTCGGATCGAACTGCGGATGGAGCAGGGTATCCAGGTTTCTCGGATCGATCATCAGAACCGCCTGCTTCTCATCGATCATGCCCTCGTCAACAAGGTCGCAGGCGATCTTCAGCGCAGCCTTAGCGGTACGCTTGCCGTTCCTTGTCTGGAGCATATACAGGTGCTTGTCCTCGATCGTGAACTCCATGTCCTGCATATCCCTGTAATGATCTTCCAGGGTTTTGCAGATCGTTGTGAACTGCTCATAGACCTCAGGCATCATTTCCTTCAGCTGGTCGATCTTGTTCGGCGTGCGGATGCCGGCAACAACATCCTCGCCCTGCGCGTTCAGAAGGAATTCGCCCATCAGGTGCTTCTCACCGGTCGCGGGATCTCTCGTAAACGCGACGCCGGTTCCGGAGGTCTCGCCCATGTTTCCAAACGCCATCATCTGGACATTGACAGCGGTTCCCCAGGAATACGGGATATCGTTGTCACGGCGGTACACATTCGCGCGGGGGTTGTCCCAGGAGCGGAAGACAGCCTTGATCGCCTCCACCAGCTGCTCCTTCGGATCATTCGGGAACTCTTTCCCGAGCTTTGCCTTGTACTCGTCCTTGAACTGGTTCGCCAGCGTCTTCAGGTCATCCGCGTCCAGCTCGATATCCTGGGTGACGCCCTTCTTCATCTTCATCTGGTCGATCAGCTCTTCGAAATACTTCTTGCCGACCTCCATGACGACGTCCGAGAACATCTGGATGAATCTGCGATAGCAGTCCCAGGCCCAGCGCGGATTGCCGCTCTTGGCGGACAGCGCATTCACAACGTCCTCATTCAGGCCAAGGTTCAGGATCGTGTCCATCATGCCGGGCATGGAGGCACGCGCGCCGGAACGGACAGAAACAAGCAGCGGATTCTCCTTATCGCCGAACTTTTTCCCGGTGATGCCTTCCATCTTGTCGATGCCTTCACGGATCTGCGCCATGATCTCGTCATTGATCTGACGGCCGTCTTCATAGTACTTCGTGCAGGCTTCCGTCGTGATCGTAAAGCCCTGCGGAACCGGAAGACCAAGGCCGGTCATCTCTGCAAGTCCGGCTCCCTTGCCGCCCAGCAGATTCCTCATGCCGGCATTGCCTTCCGTGAACATGTACACGTACTTTGTTGCCATTTTCAACCCTCCTGTATCGGTTTGCGGTATTGAGTGAATGAAATAAGTTGTTTAATCCTATCTATTATAACGGTCGGCCCGTGCTTTGTCCACAACGTTTCGCAAACCCGGGCCGCCACTGCGGCTGTGGGTCTGCGAAACAGCCCCGACGAAAGTCGGGGCTGCATGGAACAGTATCGGTAACTGTCAGACTCCTTTTTCAAGAGCCAGCGTAACGGTCGTGAGATCACAGACAGAGGGCGGTCCGAAATACTGGATCGCGCCGGGGAAGGTGTAGCAGGTCTTCTCCGCCCATTCTTCCCTGTGCGCTTCAAAGAATTTGAACGGTGCTCCGTCGAGCTCGACAAGCGCCTTGCGGATAACCGGCTTGTCCTCGCCGTGCCTTCTCTCCATGTTCATCATCTTGGTAATGGGCATGCCGCCGGCAACCCACTCTTCCGCCGGCCTGGACAGGTTGGAAACCTTGGACAGATATCCGGTGTAGCCATACTGGATCAGCATGAAGGCGTTGTAGCCCAGGGAGTAGCAGTAATCCGAGTCAAAATTGGACGGGAATGCGCATCTTCCTTCATATCCGAAGAAATGATGCATCGGCGAATACTTGCCGGTATAGGTTCCGGCCGCCGCGCGCTCCTTCAGCTTTGCTCCCACCATCGCGGAGAAAAGCTTCTCGGACTCGATCAGGGACACCTGGACATTGCCGTGCGGATCCCTGTCAAGGAACAGCTGCTGCTGAATCGGCTGCGGAAGGATCTCGAATACCTTCATGGCCTCTGCGCTCAGTCCCTTGCTGATAAACTCATACTTGGCGTTCCAGTCGGCAAGCGCGTTGAACGCGTCTGCCTTACTTCCCGCGAGCATCTCGTTGATCTCGGCGATCAGGGCAGAGAACTCGGGGACGAACTCGACCACACCCTCGGGGATAATGACAACGCCGAAGTTCATGCCCGCCGCGGCTCTCTTCTCAACGGAGTCCGCGATCTGGTCCGCGATCTGGGACAGGGACATCTTTTTCTCTGCGACCTCCTCGGAGATCAGGCAGACGTTCGGCTGGGTTTCCAGCGCGCACTCCAGCGCGACATGGGAAGCACTGCGTCCCATCACCTTGATGAAATGCCAGTACTTCTTGGAAGAGTTGCAGTCTCTCTCGATGTTTCCGATCAGCTCGCTGTAGGTCTTCGTCGCGGTGTCAAATCCGAACGAAGCCTCAATGTCCTCATTCTTCAGGTCTCCGTCGATGGTCTTCGGGCAGCCGATGACCTGCACGCCGGTCTTATGTGCCGCAAAGTACTCAGCCAGCACAGCGGCGTTGGTGTTGGAGTCGTCGCCGCCGATGATGACGATCGCGGTAACGCCGTGCTTTTTGCAGACCTGTGCCGCAATCTTAAACTGCTCTTCCGTCTCCAGCTTGGTCCTGCCGGAGCCGATGATGTCGAATCCACCGGTATTCCGGAACCTGTCGATATACTCGTCATCGAAGACAAGGAAATCATCTTCGATCAGCCCGCTCGGGCCGCCCTTGAAGCCGATCAGAACATTCTCTTTGTCCGTCGCCTTCAGCGCGTCATACAGACCGCAGACAACGTTGTGTCCGCCCGGAGCCTGTCCGCCCGAGAGGATCACGCCCACGACCTGCTTCTTTGCGGAAGAGGTGTTCGCGCCCTTCTGGAAGGTGATCTCTTTCTTTCCGTAGGTGTTCGGGAACAGCGCCTGAATCTTCTCCTGGTCCGCGACACTGTGCGTAGGCTCTCCCTCCTTTACGCAGATGTCCGCGATCCCGTGTCTGAGCATACCCGGAAGCTTCGGGATGTATGCATACCTTGCCTTCTGAAGCGGTGATACATTCATGTCGGTTACTCCTTTCTTACCTCTTTGATGGTCCTGGTGTGGCGTCTCAATCATTCATTTATTCATTCGCACCACCTTGTCGTCAGCTGCCGCGTTGTAGTCAGCCAGCGTAGCTGGTGATGACGATTGTTTCCGGAGTCAGAACGAAAACTTCCCGTCAAACCACTGGTCGAGCTCGTCGATCTTTACTCTGACCTGCTCCATGGAATCACGCTCACGGATCGTGACGCAGCCGTCCGTCTCGGAGTCAAAGTCATAGGTGACGCAGAACGGCGTACCGATCTCGTCCGCTCTCCTGTAGCGCTTGCCGATCGCTCCCCTGTCGTCAAATTCACAGTTGTACTTCTTCGACATCTTCTCCCAGATCTTCTGCGCCGGTTCGGAGAGCTTCTTGCTCAGCGGAAGCACGCTCATCTTCACCGGAGCCAGAGCCGGATGGAAACGGAGGACGGTGCGGACATCATTCTTCTCCGCGTCCAGCACTTCCTCATCATAAGCGGCGCACAGGAACGCAAGCACGACCCTGTCCGCGCCAAGCGACGGCTCGATGACATACGGCACATACTTTTCATTCGTGGTGTCGTCAAAGTAGCTCATATCCTCCCCGGAGGTGTTCTGGTGCTGGGTCAGGTCATAGTCGGTCCTGTCCGCGATGCCCCACAGCTCGCCCCAGCCGAACGGGAACAGGAACTCGATATCCGTGGTTCCCTTCGAATAGAACGCGAGCTCAGCCGGATCATGGTCACGCAGCCTCAGCTCCTCCTCCTTTATGCCCAGGGAGAGCAGCCAGTCTCTGCAGAAGCCTCTCCAGTACTCGAACCATTCCAGATCCGTTCCGGGCCTGCAGAAGAATTCCAGCTCCATCTGCTCGAATTCACGGGTGCGGAAGGTGAAGTTTCCGGGCGTGATCTCATTGCGGAAGGACTTGCCGATCTGGCCGATGCCGAAGGGAACCTTCTTCCTCGAGGTTCTCTGGACATTCTTGAAATTGACGAAGATGCCCTGTGCAGTCTCGGGGCGCAGATACACTGTGTTCTTCGCGTCCTCCGTGACACCCTGGAAGGTCTTGAACATCAGGTTGAACTGGCGTATGTCCGTGAAGTTGTGTTTCCCGCAGGTCGGACAGGGAATCTGGTTGTCGTCGATGAATCCCTTCATCTCCTCATGGCTCATCGCGTCGATGCTTCTGTCCAGTACGATACCCTTTGACTTGCAGTAGCCTTCGATCAGCTGGTCCGCGCGGAACCTCTCATGGCACTCTTTGCAGTCCATCAATGGATCGGAAAAACCTCCGAGATGTCCGGACGCCACCCATGTCTGGCTGTTCATGAGGATCGCGCAGTCAACGCCGACATTGTAAGGGCTCTCCTGCACGAACTTCTGCCACCAGGCCTTCTTGACATTGTTCTTCAGCTCAACGCCGAGATTGCCGTAATCCCAGGTGTTCGCAAGTCCGCCGTAGATCTCGCTGCCCGGATACACGAATCCTCTGTTCTTGGCAAGCGCCGTGATCTTCTCCATCGTCTTTTCCATGATGAATCCACTCCTTCTGTTTTCTTTCCTGTAATACTGTTTGATAGTTCCGTATATCGTAATCCTTCAGCCTGTTCCGGATTCTTCTTCTGCTGCTGAGGGCAGGAGCGGGGGCTCCTGGTCCTTCTCATAGATGATATAGAGGGAAGGAACCGAAACACTCTCCCCTTCCGAAGACTCCGCCGTCGCCACGTGGCTGTTCACGAGCCGGGCGCCGTCGCTCACATACCGGATCTCCCCGGGTACCTGCACCACATGTGTCCCGTCGGAAATGACCACGCTGTACTCTTTATGGCTGAGCGGCTCAGAGGAGTCGATCGCCCCGCCGGACAGCTCCGCTCCGTCCACCACATAGAACGGACTGTCAAACAGGAAGCCCTTCATCTGCGCCTCCAGTATAGAGCCGGCGAAAAACATGACATTGTTGTACTCGGAAAAGTCATCCCCGGTCTGGTACCGGATCACAACCTTTACCTGTCCGTCAGCATCGCTGTAGGACTTGACATTGACTGCGCCGGGAGTATGCCCTTCGTTATATTCATTCATCGAGCGCGCGATCATGTCCTGGAGTTCATTTCCCTCATACCAGCTCTGATCCAGGGTGTCAAAGATGGTCTCCGTCACGGAGTCGTCCGCCGATACCTGAATGCTGGTGGAGTCCGGAGTCCAGTCCTTCCAGTCGTCCGCCCCGACGATCCTGTCGAGAGTGCTGCAGCCGGTGAGGAAAACGGCAATGGCAATGGCCGCCGCAAATGCCCCGATTCTGGCAGATCTCATATTGCCCGGCACACCTCCCCCCTGACTTAGCGCTTCGTGTATTATACAGTGTGGACTATATTTATTTCAACTATATTTCAGGGAACCGTTTTAAGCATACTGTCCAGGACTTCAAGGCTGTGAAATGAGCGGTCGACAGACCGCGCGCGAAGCCGGTCCTGCCGCAGGCGGATCTCCTGCATGACAGGGTCCGTGACCTCAAAGGAAAACAGTTTTCCCAGCGGGGCCGTTATCATATGATAAAACGCCTGCCGTGTCGCGGCCAGGAGGCTGTCGTCCACCGTGATATCCGTCGGGAACTCCCCGCTCATCACCATGAGACGCACCTCGAAGGCGTATCGCACCCTCTCGTCGGGAATGGAGTCCTTCTCCAGAGCGAGAAGCGAGACATACAGAAGATTCAGGATATCTCCCGCTTCCAGGTTTTCCTGCGCGTAGTAGTCGGCGAACTCCATGAAGTACGCTCCGTAGCAGGCACCGATAAAATCTTTTTTCAGCGGTCCGAAGTATTCGCGGATATGCGCGCTGACACAGGTGTACGCGGACCGACCCTCATACAGGCGGAAGGTTCCGAAAACAAACGGCACTGTCGCCGCCGACAGTGCGTTTCCCATCCTGCGCGCCCCCCTGGCGAACGCGGTAATCTTCCCCCTCTCCTGCGTCAGCAGCACGATTCGCCTGTCATATTCTCCGGCGGGGGCCGTCTTCAGGACCATCCCCTGCAGTTCGATACCGCCTGTGCTCAAAGGCCTGAGCCTCCTTTCGTTCCGAAGGATTCTTTCCGCTTAGCCGGCCCGCGGAAACACTTTTCTCAGCTCTTCTTTCCAGGATCGTATCCCAGACTTCTGAGGATTCCCGCGTTGTCCCTCCAGTCTTTGCGCACCTTCACAAAGACCTTCAGATTCACGCGCTCCTCCGCCATCTCCTCGATCGCGAGCCGCGCCTGCGTCGCGATCTTCTTCAGCATGCTGCCGCCCTTTCCGATGATGATGCCCTTGTGGGAATCCTTCTCGGTGATGATGACGGCATCGATGTCCCAGATCATTTCCGGCCCGTATTCTTCTTCTGTTCCCGGCACGGCCTCTGCCTCAGGATTCTGCCCCGCCGCCGGCGCTCTGTCTTCGCGCCCGGGTTCAGAGGCCGCCTTCCGGGTCAGCTCCCGCTCCTTCATCGAGAGGATCTCGACGGCAATTCCGTGGGGCACCTCCTCCTTCAGGCAGCGGAGCGCCTTCTCACGGATGATCTCCGCGGCAAGAGTGCGCATCGTCTGATCCGTGACCGTCTCCTCGTCATAGTACATGGGGCCTTCCGGAAGATGAGCAAAGACCGCCTCCAGGATGCTGTCGATATTGACGCTGCGCAGTGCACTCACCGGGATGATCTCCTCGAAAGGATACAGCTTCCGGTACAGATCCATGTACTCAGGTATCTTCTTTTTGTCCACGGTATCGATCTTGTTCATGACCAGGATGACCGGCTTCTTCGCCAGCTTCAGCTTCGAGGCGATGAATTTCTCGCCAGCCCCGCTGAAGGAGGAGGGCTCCACAAGCCAGAGGATGACGTCCACCTGCGAGAGCGTCTCGAAGGCAACATCGTCCATGTACTCACCCAGCTTATTCTCCGCCTTATGGATGCCGGGCGTATCCAGGAACACGATCTGCCCCTCAGGGCAGGTGTAGACCGTCCGGATCTGGCTGCGCGTCGTCTGCGGCTTCGCGCTCGTGATCGCGATCTTCTGCCCGACCAGATGATTCATCAGTGTAGACTTGCCGACATTCGGCCGCCCTACGATCCCGACAAACCCGGACCGGAATTCTTTCTTGCTCATCACTCTCTCCTGTGTCAGACCGAGCTGACCTTGTCAAACAGAGCCGCCTCGGCGTTGATCTTCTCCTCGTTTCCGACCACGCACAGGCTCCCCTTCTCCAGAACCGCGCTGATATAGGGGGCGAGCAAGCGGATGTCCTCCACGGTCGCGTCCAGAACCTCGTCGCGCAATTTCTGGAGTTCTTCCATGGTGAGGCCCGTCAGATACGCGGACATGGAGCGTGTGCCGGCGCTTCTCGGGGTCAGCGGCACATCCAGGCCGGATACGGTTCCGATCACGTACTTCGTCATATCCCGCTCCTCACAATCGAACTCCTTCAGGAAATCAACAATCCCCTGATAAACCTTCAGCGTATTCTTCAGGTGCGGGTCGCGGTAGGAGTAAAACGCGCTGGTGCCGTTCCTGTTAAAGGTCGCTCCACAGCCATATGCCCCGCCGATCACGCGGATATTCGTCCACAGATACTCATAATTCAGGATCACCCGCAGCACATGCAGTGCCCCGGTAAACGGAAGATCGGCGTCGCGGAAATTGCCCGCCTGTGCCACATACTGGATCTTGGCAGGCGTCAGGAAGCCTTCCCTCTCCTTTTTCTGCGTGTTGACAAGAGAAATGTCCCTGAGGCTTCCGCCTGCCACTCCCGGGTCTGGCGCTAGCTTCTCACGGATGAGGCGGGCACACCGCAGGATGCGCGGAATCTCTTTTCCGTCTCCGGTAAAGCTGACCAGAAAACCGTCTGTCCTGAGAACGGACGCAAGGACTTTCCTCAGCCTTGCGGTCAGTTCCTCCTTCAGAGAATCGAAGTTATCCTCCAGGCGCTTCACCTCCTGGTAGAAGGTCAGCCCCGCGGTCGCGTCCGTATAGCAGGAGTCGGCGCTGAAGCCGGCCAGCGACCTGGTGACGGCAGTGCTGTGCCCGGCAGTGGTGAGCTTCGCATACAGACGGCTCCTCACCTTCTGGAGGATCTCCTTCAGGCGCTTCCCGTCATCCAGACAGGATGTGAAGAGAATCTCCCCGGCAATCTCCATCGCGAAATCGATCTCGGCAGGCAGTGTGGCAATCTGGATGTTCATTGCCGCCTTCAGGCGCGAGGCATCCTCCGGATCGGGCAGCACGGAAATGCCGGCATTCACGCCGCCCGTCCTGCGGCCGATCTCATTTGCCAGCTCCTCATAGGTGTAGTGTTCTGTCGATACCAGCCCCAGGACGCTGCGCAGGATACCGAAGTACGGAAGATCCTCCTGCTCAATGCCGGACGCATCAAACAGCAGCGTGATGTAGGCGATTCCATTGGTCTGCTCCGCGTGATGGACCAGCTTCACGCCTCCCTCCGTATGCTCTTCATTGTGGAAGGGAAGGACATCCCTGCGAAGGTCCTGCCGCGAGAGCATCGGGATCTTCTCCAGCTCCTCCCTGGTGGAGGGAGTCTCCTGAAATGCGCGCAGCTCCTTCGTGAAGGCAATCATCCTGTCGATCTGCTCCTGGCTGAGCGTCTCCTTCCACTGCGCAAGGCGCTGCGCTGTCTTTGCCTCCATCTCCTGCGCAAGCCCTCTCTGCGGCCCCACCGTCACGAAGGAGGCATGCGGATTGTCCAGAATGTAAGTGCGGATCAGATCCTCAAAATATCCCGTCCCGATCTTCTCCCGCAGTGTCTTGTAGACATCCAGCTGCAGGAGGTAGTCAAACGGCCTGTCATCCCGGTAGAGCCAGCTGTCGAAGCAGTCGATGGCGTAGATCAGGCCCTTAGGATACCCGCCGAAATCTGCTTCTCGGTACTTGAATTCCATCGTGTTGACGGCAGCCTCGAGTGCCTTCTCATTCAGGCCCTCCCTGCACAGCTTCTCCAGGCATTCCGTGACCGTCCGGCGGAACTTCTCCTCGTCCTTTTCGTTCGCGCCCTTCGCAACCACGGAGAAGACCGGCTGGCGGATCCCCGAGTCATAAGACCCGTAGACATCCTTGCCGATCCCGGCGTCGAGGAGCGCCATCTTCAGCGGCGCGCCCGGGCTGTCCAGGAGCGCGTAATCAAGCGCGGCAAATGAATTTGCCAGCACCGTGTCGATGCTCTCTCCCACGACCACATTCCAGGTCAGGTAGGCGTTATCCTCCAGGGGGTCATTTTCCGCGACCGGATACTTTGAGCGGAGGATGCACGGCTCGTCGAAGCTCTTCTGCATGCCGACCTCAGAGTAGCCAGGGCCGTTCTCTCCCATGTCAGGAGCCCTGTCGAACGCGCCAAGGTATCCCCTGTCCAGATACTCCAGCCGCTCCTCAAAATCCATCTTCCCGTACAGGTAAATGTAAGCGTTGGAGGGATTGTAGTATTTCCTGTGGAATTCAAGGAACTCTTCATAGGTCAGATCCGGGATGCACTCCGGGTCGCCGCCCGACTCCACGCCGTAGGTGGTATCCGGGAAGAGGGAGTTCATGATACGGCGTTCCAGAACGTCGTCCGGCGAGGAAAATGCGCCCTTCATCTCATTGTAGACGACTCCGTTGATCACAACCGGATCATCCCTGTCCTCAATCTGCCAGCTCCAGCCTTCCTGGCGGAAGATGTTTTCGTTCCGGTAGATGTTCGGGTAAAACACGGCGTCCAGGTAGACATCCATCAGGTTTTTGAAGTCCTGGTCATTGCAGCTGGCCACCGGGTACATGGTCTTGTCCGGGTATGTCATGGCGTTGAGGAAGGTATTCATGGAACCCTTCGCCAGTTCCACAAACGGGTCCTTCGACGGGTACTTCCGAGACCCGCACAGCACGCTGTGCTCAATGATATGGGGAACACCGGTCGAATTGAACGGGGTTGTGCGGAACGCAATGTTGAAGACCTTGTTGTCGTCCTCATTCTCGATCAGCATCACGCGCGCACCCGTCCTGTTGTGCGTCAGCAGCCATCCCACGGAACCGATGTCCGTGAGATCCTTCTTCATGACCAGGGTGTATGCGCTCAGATTCTTTAACTCCATGATTTATCGTGATCTCCTTCTTTTTGGTCTTTGTAGTTTCACAGAAACTTTTTTATCTTCCGGCGGCCGGTGCCTCTTCCTGACCTGGCTGCCGTTTTCTCTTTCTGCCCGGGCCGGCAGTCAGCGGCGTCTTCTCTTTCTTCTTCCTGTCATCATTCTATGCGCCCTCACCAGGCAGAAGATTCCGCCGGCGAGAACGATGATCAGGATCCCGACTGCGCACTGGAAAAAAAACTCATCCGGCAAAACCAGGATGACCGGGTCGGTGCGCGGATCAAACAACCAGTAATCGTTCCGGAACAGGATCGTGTGAAACGTCACGAACAGCCTGTCCCACTGGAAGATGGCCAGAAGCCCCAGCGCAATGGGAATCACGATCGTCAGGATCCCCGCGATCCGAAGGCACCTGGCCGTATGCTTCCTCCTGAGTGCCCCGATCAGGGTAAGAATCCCTGTCGCAAGGCACAGGACCTGGATAACGTCAAAGATCACTTTGCAGTCCGCAAAGTGGATCCTCCCGCGCTCACTCATGACAAAGTCGGGAAGGTGCAGCTGCCCCCTGTTCCAGAAAAACAGATAATCGCAGAGCACGTCATAGTTCCTGCGAACAACGGACGCCTCCAGTCCTGAGGCGGTATCCAGGTGGAAAAAACTGACATCCAGATAGTAGAGAGGCCGGAAATACAACACTGCGACCACTCCCAGACTGATGATGAACAGGGCAATCACGACTGCCCTGAGAAGATCCCCCAGAAGGGAGGTGCTGCTTGATCTACGGGCCATGCACGGCACTCCTTGCTTTCACTTCCAGTGTATTAACCGTTTAAGTGTAAATTGATTAAGAAAGATATGCAAGGTTTTCCGGTCATAATTTTGTCCTTATAAAAAACAGCGCATTGGAATTGACAGAAAGACAGGTTTGGTAATAACCTATTCTTGATGTTACAAGAATAATCCTGGCAGCAGCCATTATCAGCAGAATGCCTGTCGGCTGTCACATATCTGCAGGAACATGGAACAAAAGCAAATGAGACTGAAAACTGTCATCTTATCAATTATGTTCGCTATGCCGAGTACTTTATTTCTTTCTTCTGGCGCTCTGGCAGATACAGACTCTTCTGTCCATATCACAGAAGGAACAGACACTCCAGTCACTGTTACAGGATATACAGACTTCAATCAGAATTCCTTCCACTTTCCTGAAGAAGGAGATAAGGTGGCTGTGATCTCCCCCTCTTCCATTCCCAGCAGGGAGGAATTCGAAGGAACAATGGATGGCCTCGGGGAATGGGGCTATATTCCGGTTGCCGGGAAACATGTCTGCGTAGAAGAAAGAACCCTGGAGGATTGTCTGGAAGATCTGAGATGGGCCCTGGAAGATCCGGATATCAAAGCCATCTTTTGTGTTCGGGGCGGTTATGGTGCTTCGGAGGTGATGGATCAGTTACCGCTTTCACTGATTGAACAGGCAGATAAACCGATTATTGGCTACAGTGATATTACTGTTTATCTCTCTTCCTGGACTAAGGCAGGCGTGCCGTCAATCCATGCTTCCATGTCCTCTGCATTTACTTCTCTTCCGGCACAATGCGCGGAAGCAGAAAGAAACCTTCTCCGGGGTAAAGTACCCTCTTATCAGTGCGGAGGAAGTGAGTATAACCTGAAAGGCAGAGCGCAGGGAATCCTGATCGGAGGAAATCTCGCCACACTCACATCCGTGCTGAATACCGTCTATGACTGTACATCCACTGACGAACCTTATATCCTCTTTCTGGAAGAAGTGGATGAAGATCTGGAACATATCCATCGCTATCTTACGATCCTTGAACGCCAGGGAGTACTTGACAAAGCCGCAGGCATCGTTTTTGGCGAATGGGCAGACTACCCGGAAGAATGTGAAACATACAGCGGCAATTCCCGGGGAGGAACGTTTCTATCTGTTGCCGATATGATCAGCAGGCAGTTCCTGAAGGACAGAAGCATTCCAGTTGCCTTTGGCTTTCCGGCCGGACACGGCGGTATAAACTATCCGCTTCTTATTGGAGCAAGAGCTAAACTGGAAGTAGACGAAAACAGCTATTCTCTTGAATGGCTTTCCCCGTCAGAATAACTCTTTCCACCAGGCTTCATTCTCATAGTTTTATTTCCCCTGACCCATTCATGCCGTCTTTTTTAACTGCCGGATCACTTCAAAACAAAGGATCTGCTGAACATATATTCCTCCTGCCCATGATATTTCGCATCGGTTGTTTCTTTTCCG
>ONVT01000160.1 GCA_900321365.1 uncultured Eubacteriales bacterium
CGCCGTATCACTGGCGGCAGACAACAGAATGGACAACCGCGTCCTCTTCTCCGCTGGCAAAGGCGCTGCCCGCATGGGCATCTTCGGTGACGAAGTCAAAGTCTGCTACGGCATTCCTCTTTCGGTTGCGTCCAAGAGCGTATTCTTCGACCGCGGCCCGGGGGACGTGAAATTCTAAGGAAAACTCTTCAAAGAAAATACAATCAGGAGAACCCATATGAAAATCATCAGAAATATTCCCGCAGCGACGAAAGTCCTGGTGGATGTGGTTCGCTACAACAAATATAAATCGTTGATAGACAATGCAAAGGCATCAGGGGACAAGGAGGAAGAACGCCGTCTGATTCTCGAAGCGACCTCTACCTTTGGTCCTAAAATCGTAGAGCAGTTCAACTGTGATCTTCACGTCCACGGAGAAGAGAACATTCCGGAAGAAGGTCCTGTTGTGATCATGCTCAATCACCAGAGTTATGCAGACATCCCTGTCATGTTTGCCGTGTTCCGAAAGTTCCAGTTCGGTTTCATCGCCAAGCAGTATCTGGCAAAAGCTCCGATCCTGGGCCAGTGGATGCCGCGCATCCGCAGTGTTTTCATTGGGAGCGGCGACGCGCGTGAATCCCTGAAAGCCATTACCAAGGGAATCGAGTATATCAATGATGGTTATTCCCTTGCCATCTGCCCGGAAGGGACAAGGAGCAAAGGCCCTACCGTCGGTCCGTTCATGAAGGGCGCCATTAAGCTCGCCACAAAGCCCGGCGTACCGATCGTCCCCGTTGCTCTGAACGGAACCTATCATATGCTGGAAGAGACAGGCGTTGTCAGTCCTGCCCGTGTAGATGTGAAGATTTACCCTGCTATCCCGACAGCAGGAATCTCCCGCAAGGAAGAAAAAGAACTTGGTGATCAGATTGAAAACATGATCCGGACCGGCGTCGAAGAACTGTACGCATTGCAGTCAGCCTCAGCCTAACGCTGAAGTTAGAAGCACTCTAGCGCTGCAGTCAGAATCAGTCTAGGAATTTGCGTCCATAGATCCACAGGAGCGCCGCCACAATTGCGCACCCTCCTGTGATGACAGTGAGCCCCATGATGAAGGATCCCCATCCGACCGTTGCGATGGCCGTTGCCGGCACGCTGATGATCAGCATGGCAAATCCGAATACAGCGCTGGCGGAGCCCGCTTCATCGTGATACCGGTTCAGCACTTCCACTGTACCGAGGGTCCTGATGATCCCCTCCGCCAAAAGGACAGGAATCATCGCAATCAGAAACAGAACCGGAGCTTTCGACCCGACCGTTCCGAACAATACAGCCGCAGCAGCGAGCATGATCATGGTCGTGACTGCGGTTTTTTTCGCGTCTGCAATTCTGGAGAGAAGCATATACAGGAATGGCGCTGTGAAAGAAACCAGAGAACCGATGGCGTACAGCACGGCATATTCCAGATTGCTCACCCCAAAGAAATCGTAGTAAACATAAGAGCATACTCCAATATAGCCCCACAACGGCACGGTGATCAGCATGGCGGCTCCAATGAAGGCGAGAAGCTTCCGATTCCGGATGATGCCGAAGGCCTGCAGGGTCGCCTGCAGCACATTTGAGACTTTTCTCTTCTCTTCCGGCCAGGTCTCCTCGCTGATCAGGAACGGTATCAGCGTAATCAGAATCGCCCCTCCCTCAAAGAGGAAAATCCATCTCCAGGAAAGATATTCAATCGTGAACGCGCCGATGGCAGGTGCAAACAAAGGCCCTATAACTGCTGCCGCCTGGGTGAGAGTCGTGACCATTTGGAATGTCCTGCCTTTGAAGCTGTCTCTTACGATGGCCGACGCGACGGTCAGCGCAAATCCGCCGCCAAGACCGGACAGTCCTCTCATGACGGTGAGAAGCCAAACCCCCTGGGCGAATGCCGCGACCAAAAGCGGCAGTCCCGCCAGCAGCAGCCCTATAATCATGATAGGATTGCGTCCGTATTTGTCACTGATTGTTCCCCCAATCAGTGTACCAATGGCGCACGCGAACAGATCGCTGTTCAGGCTAATATTAAGAAGAGCCTCCGATGCCCCAAATTCGACTTTGAGCACCGGAAGCGCAGGAAGATACATGTCCAGTGTCATCCAC
>ONVT01000209.1 GCA_900321365.1 uncultured Eubacteriales bacterium
GCTGGCGGCGGGCGTTCTGTCCGGCTGTTCTCTTTTTGGTGAAAAGGATTTGAATGAACCCGGCTCAGATACCGGCACGGAGAATGTGTCGGATGCTGCCGGGAATGAGGCGGATGGCGATACCTCGAGCTACCTCATCGCTATTGAGGATGAACCGGACACGGTGGATTTCCAGTGCACGACGATCCATTATACGATAGCACAGAACGTGTTCAACCGCCTTGTGGAGATGGAGAGAGACAAAAAAGGAAATGCGGTGATTCTCCCTTCGCTGGCACAGAGCTGGGAAATCTCTGACGACCACCGTACCTATACATTCCATCTCAGGGAGGGCGTCGCCTTCACCAACGGTTCGAAACTCACCTCGTCCGATGTGCTCTATACATTTTCAAGACTTCTGACCCATCCGGATTCATGCAACGCGGACATCGTTGATAATATTGTCGGAGCCATGGAGCTGAAGGACGGAAAGACAGATCATCTGGAAGGGTTCAAGGTTATCGATGATACGACCTTCTCGTTCACGCTTGAGATGCCTTTCGAAGCCTTCCTCGCCTGCCTGTCCATGCCGGGTGCCTCCATCCTGGACGCCGAGACAACAAAGCAGGCAGGAGAGAGATTCGGAAAGGAAGCAGAGTGGACAATTGGGACCGGTTCCTTCATCCTGCAGAGCTGGGAGCCGGGAAAAGGCATGATCCTCACGGCAAACAGGGACTGCTGGCAGGGCCCTCCCAGGTGTAAGGGGCTGGACCTGCGGTTTTTGACAGATCCTGAAGAGATCAGCCAGCTGTTCGAGAATGGAGAGTTGGACATTCTGAATCTGGATGATGTGGGGAAGGATGCCGAGTTTTACATTCACGGGGACATCTATCAGGACAGGATTTACACAGTCCAGCGGATCTGCATAACATACATCGCGCTCAATGAGCTGGTTGAGCCGCTCTCGGATGTGCGTGTCAGGAAGGCATTGCAGCTCTCGCTGAACCGGGCGATCCTGCTTGATGTCGGGTTCAGCGGGAACGGATATGTGGAGAACGGGATCATGCCGCACGGCCTGTACGGTTTCAATCCGGACCTTCCGGAGATTCCACATTCTCCCGATGAGGCGGCTGAGCTGCTGAGTGAGGCAGGATACCCCGACGGCTTTGAGATAACCTTCAGTGTGAGTTCGACCTCCAGCCAGGCTGAATTGTCCATGATCAGGGCAGCTGCTTCCATGTGGGAGGAGATCGGCGTTCACGCGAAGATCGAAGTGCTGGACGATGCCGAATTTATGAAGCTGAGAAAGAGCGGTGAACTTGCCTGCTATTGTGCGACATGGACAGCGGATTACAATGATCCGGACAATTTCTTCTACACCTTCTATGGCACCAGGGAAAACACCAGGTTCCGGAGTCTGAACTATCAAAATGAAGAGATCATGGCTGCCGTGAGGAGGGCAAGGACGATCCCTGATCCGGCCGGCCGTGTGCAGGAGTACCAGAATCTGGAGAAAACCATCATCCAGGACGATGCAGCGTGGATCCCCCTGTACTCAAGACAGTTCATCTATGTGGCTTCAGAGCGGCTGGAAGGAGTCACGTGGACCTGGAACGGCTCTGTGAAGAACAAATACCGCGAGATGACGATTAAAGAATCAGAAGCATTATGAGGCTGAGACAATGAAGATACACTCGATCCGATTCAAGATAACCGCCATCACCGTTGCAGTGATCCTTGCAACGGTTCTGACTGTCGTCGTGATCTGTTACAATCCGATCAGGATAGAGACGGAACGTGATTCAGTGGAGATGATGCGGCTGATCGGCCAGGATACCAAAGGTATGCTGGATGAGTACTTTGTGAACATCGAGCAGTCTGTGGACATGGCAGCCAATGAGGCGATTGATTCACTGGACAGCGTTATACTGGTGGAATGCGGCGCCGCGGGAACCTATGCCAGAGGGAAAGAGAGAACAAAAGAGCAGTCTGCGAGGCTGGACGCCTATCTGGCTGAATACTGCAGCCAGGTCAGGAAGATTTTTGAAGGCGTTGCCAGTCATACGAACGGGAGTGTGACCTATTATTACTGCATTAATCCAGAGGTCAGCGAAAATGTTCACGGTTTCTTCTATTCCAGGATCGGGAAAGCGGGCTTTGTTGAGCGTGAGCCACTGGACGCCAGGACGCTTGATCCGGAGGATATCGGGCATACGACCTGGTATTATACGCCGATCGAGCGCGGACGCCCTTCGTGGGTAGGACCATACAGGGCACATTTTCTGGATGAGATCTGGATCTGCTCCTATCTTGTGCCGATCTATAATACAGGAACTCTGATCGGTGTCCTGGGCATGGATATCGAGATGGAGACCATGATTCAGCTGGTTAAAAGCATCCGCGTATATGAAACCGGGTTTGCCTGTCTTTGCGACGAGGACGGCCACATCTATTATCATCCGGAAATCGAAGGCGGCGACATACAGGAGCGGTCTGATCAGTTTGATTTCAGTGATCTGCTTAAGAACCCGGACAGCGGCGACGCCCTGATCCGGTATACGGTTAACGGTCAGGAGCGGCAGATGTCTTTTACCACTCTCAGAAACGGCGTCAAGCTTCTGATCATCGCGCCCGTGAAGGAGATTGTCTCGTCATGGCAGCGCCTTATGAAAAAGATTCTGATTGTCATCGCGATTGTCATCGCCGTATTTGCCGTGATCCTGATGCTTGCCATGGGCGTCATCACCCGTCCGCTGAGGCGCCTGACCTCCGCGTCCCGAAAGCTTGCAGCGGCAGACTATGATGTCGAGCTGAATTATAAGAGCAGGGACGAAGTGGGAGAGCTGACGGAAGCGTTCCGGCAGATGAGAGATAAACAGAAAGAATATGTCGAAGACCTCAGCCGCCGTGTCTATACAGACGACCTGACCGGGCTGCCGAATATGCGCTCCTTCTTCCTGCTGGCCGAGGAGCACAGGGCTGCCATGCTGGAGGTTGGAATCCAGCCCGCCATGCTATATTTCAATCTGATCGGAATGAAGATATTCAACCGCCAGTACGGCTTTGAGGAAGGCAACAGACTGATCCAGGCTGTCGCACAGATTCTGAGAGATCATTTCGGCAGAAGATATGTGTGCCGGATCGGACAGGATCATTTTGCCGCGGTGGTTGATGAGAACCGCGCAGAGGAGGAACTGAAAGCGATCTTTGAAGAGTGCCAGAGCGCAAACAACGCAAAGACGCTGCCTGTCCGCGCGGGGATCTACCGGAACAGCATTGAGGAAGTGAGTGTCTCTGTCGCCTGTGACAGGGCAAAATATGCCTGTGACCTGAAGAAAAGCGACTATGCTTCCGGGTATTCCTATTTCAAAAAGGGCATGCAGGAACAGATCCACAAGGTGCGATATATTATCAATAATCTTGACCAGGCAATCGCTGAAAAGTGGATCAATGTCTGCTACCAGCCGATTGTCAGGGCGGTGAACGGCAGGGTATGTGATGAGGAGGCTCTTTCCAGATGGAATGATCCTGTCTGGGGAAGACTGTCGCCTGCCGAGTTTATCCCGGCTCTGGAGGACGCGGGACTGATCTATAAGCTTGATCTGTATGTGCTGGAACAGATCCTTGAGAAGATGAAGCTCCTGAACGAATACGGCCTTGCCGTCGTTCCACATTCCGTGAATCTCTCCAGATCGGACTTCGAATCCTGCGACATCGTGGAGGAGATCTGTTCCCGTGTGGATGAGGCAAATATCCCGAGAAACAAGATCACTATCGAGATCACAGAGAGCATCATCGGAAGTGATTTTGATTTCATGAAGCAGCAGATCGAGCGCTTCCAGAGCCTGGGATTCCCTGTATGGATGGATGATTTCGGAAGTGGCTATTCCTCCCTGGATGTCCTCCAGAGCATCCGGTTTGACCTGATCAAATTCGACATGAGTTTCATGCGGAAGCTGGATGAGGGCGAAGACGGGAAGATTATCCTGACGAAGCTGATGGAGATGGCGACCGCAATCGGTGTGGACACGGTCTGTGAAGGCGTGGAAACGGGAGCGCAAAAGCAGTTCCTCCAGGAGATCGGCTGCTCGAAACTGCAGGGGTTTTATTACTGCAGGCCGATTCCGCTGGAAGAGATTGTGGAGAGGAACAGGAAGGGAATCCAGATCGGTTACGAGAACCAGGACGAGGCTCAGTACTATGAGGCGGTCGGCCGGGTGAATCTCTATGATCTGGGCGCCATCGCGCTGGATGAGACAGCTGCCTTCGAGCATGCCTTCAACACGCTTCCGATGGGCATCATCGAGGTCCGGAAAGATTCTGCCCGTTTCATGCGCAGTAACCAGTCTTACCGCGACTTTATCCGGCGTTTCTACCATGTTGACCTCTCGGAGTTCGGAGCGGACTTCGTGAAGTATAATACGTCCTTTATGGAAAATGTGGTGAAGATCTGCTGTGAGCAGGGCATGCAGTCATTCTATGAGGAGGAGATGCCGGACGGATGTGTCGTGCATTCGTTTGCCCGGAAGATCGGTACCAACCCGGTGAACGGAAATATCGCCGTCGCCGTCGCAGTTCTGTCCATCGCGTGACGATGTGATTTTCCAGCTTTACGGTTGCTCATGTCATGATGTAATTCTATGCGGTTTATCGCAATCGTTTCTATGAGCCGATCGGACGTTTTCCAACAATCGAGGAGGATGAACCGGCGTACAGGCTCCTGTGCAACGAATATCCGCCCGCAAAAGACTGAAGAACCTGTTCGGAGGTGTCGGAACATGGAAAAGAAAATGGAAAAGAAATATGATGTGATCCACATAGGTGAGGCGAACCATGACTTTACTGTTCCGGATGTGCCGGACGAATTCTTTACGGGAAGCCGGGATACCTATACCTGCGGCGAAGTGACGGACGGCTGTGGGGGTGACGCCGCAAACCAGGCGCTCTGTGTGGCAAGCCTCGGAGACAGGAACGCGTATTTCGGGCGCCTGGACAACGGGGTGACAGGACAGAGGCTGAGTTCGCTCTTCGAGGAGAGGGGAGTGGATACATCACTGATCATCCGGGACGACAACTGCAGGACACCCAGGATCATCGTCAATGTGAAGAAGGACGGATCCCACCGGTTCCTGGTCGGCAAGGGAAGGAATTATGGGCTGCGCCCGGAGGACATCGTGCCGGGGACGCTGGACCAGACCAGGATCCTTGCCATCGGAAGCCTGTTCGTGCTCGACAGCCTGGACCGGGATGGCCTGCCCGAAGCGTTGAGGTTCTGCAGGGACGCGGGCGGCAAGGTTGTCGCGGACATGACCTACGATGTCCGTGCTCTTGGGCCGCGTTTCTATGAGGAGATGGGGATCTATCCGCTGATTGATTTCATGGTTCCGAGCTGGGATGAAGCTTCCTACGTGACGGGGCTGGATCAGGAAGAGAAGATGGCGGACTACTTTCTGGAGAGGGGAGCGGGCAATGTCATCATAAAGCTCGGCAGGGACGGGAGCTTCTTCAAGAATGCACAAGAGCGGTTCTACATGGACTCTTATGATGTGAAACCGGTCGATACGACGGGATGCGGCGATAACTTTACGGCCGGCTTCATCCATGCTTACCTGAAGGGGCTGCCGATGAGGGATTGTGTCCGATTTGCTTCCGCATCAGGCGCGCTGAATGCCCTTGGCCTTGGGGCAAGCTCCTATATCCGCAGCGAAAAGATGGTTCTGGATTTTATGGAAAATGCGCCGGTGCGGCATGTATCACGGCATGATCTGTAAGGTACTGTCGAAAAATCTTCCGAAAAATCATGTGTATCTTCAGGAAGCTGTTCGTTTTTGTGTCTGACAGGATCCCCGGGACCGGGAAAGCCTGTGCTTTCCCGGACTCTTCATGATAACGGCGAAAACATGTCTGAAGAACATCCATCCAAACTGTATACATTACACAGCATCTGCATATAAACAAGCATGTATCATGTGCAGGGCTTACAAGTCTACGAAAACGCTTTCGTAAATTTGCCGACTTGTTCAGAAAATAGTACTTGCAAAAGAGTTGGTTAAACAATATAATACAATCGTGGGTGCCGGAAACGGAAACAGCGAAGGCTTCCACAGTAAAAACCGGAAACATGCATTTGAAGGATGCGTTGTATTCA
>ONVT01000045.1 GCA_900321365.1 uncultured Eubacteriales bacterium
CTTCGCCGCCGAGCTTCTTGAACGCATCGCTGAAGTAATGGCCAAGGCCTGCGGAGTAGTCGTCGCCAAGCTTGGTCAGGACATAAGCCTTCTTCGCGCCGATCGCGTCATTCGCATAGTTTGCAAGGACCGTGCCCTGGAACGGATCCAGGAAGCAGATACGGAAATAGTTGTCATTTCCCTCGGTAACCTGCGGGTTCGTGCAGGTGACGCCGATCGCTCCGACGCCGGCACTCTTGAAGATGTCACCGGCCGCGATGGAGACCGCGGAGCCATAGGAGCCAAGAACAACACTCGCGCCCTCTGCCGCCGCCGTCGCCGCGGAAGTCGCCTTGTCGGTCGAGGACTCATTGTCGACGATGTTCAGAACGACATCATACTCTGTGCCGTCGATCTCGACAGTCGGCTGCACCTCATTCGCGTACTGCATGCCGAGCACTTCCTGCTTTCCGCCCGCGCCGTTGTCGCCGGACGCCGGCTCAAAGACGCCGATCGTGACGGAGTCGGCCATTGCCATTCCGGACAGTGCCATCGTCAGAACACATGTCACAGCTGCCACTTTTTTCATCATAAGATTTCCCTCCTCTGTTACCCCGGGGATCCCCGGGCTGATACCGTCAGGCCATGTTCAATCCGCAATCTGTCCCGGATCTTAACGGCCTCTTTCCTTCTGCCGGCGAAAGTGTGGGATCATATTTTCCCTTCCGCCAGGCTGTACATTCGGTAGTATATCACTTTAGCACTTTAAAGGCAAACACATTCGGCCCGCTTTTTTACTATTTTCAGGGACGGCGGGGGGGTGACGTAACACTGCTACCGGGTCCGAACCTTCTTCTTCGCCGACCACGCGGAATAGTATGTCTGGGTTCCGATCCTGTAATATGCCCGGACCCGCATATAGTAAGTGGTCTTCCGGGTCAGTCCCCGGAAGGTGCAGCGGTTTGCGGCTGCCTGGACCGTATCCAGGCTATCCCCCCGGAAGCTCTTCTTCCGGCAGATCTGCGCCTCGTAACCTGTCACAGGCTTTGACCCGAAACTGGCTGCACTCCATTCAAGCCTGACCAGCTTCTTCTTTCCTTTCGCGCCGGTAATCTGCACCTTTGTTGCCGCAAACTGGTTTGCCGCCTTTTCTGTCTCTTCCTTTTCCGTGGAAGCTTTCTGTGCCGCGGTCTTCTCCGCCTCCTGCTGTGCGAGTGTGGATCCTTCCCCTGTCACCTCATAGATCCCGAACTGCTTCGTCTTCGAAGTGTCATCCAGTTCTTCGTTGAACTGCAGAATCATCCGGTTTCCCGCAAAGGAGACAGTCTCTATTTCAAATTTCGTAAACCCGGCGGGCATCGTAATCAGGAGGGTCTTGACCAGCTTTCCGGAAAAGTCATAGACATAGATCACATTGTCCTGCTTCTGGAAGACACCGTCATAGACCGGCTCGTACAGACTGTTCACGGCGCCCCGCTCCCAGAAGGCACAATAGATCAGGGAATCATTTACTGTCAGTCCCTGATAGGTCAGGTTCGAATCAACTGAAAATGAGCTGAGAACTTTACTGCATTCCGCGTCCAGGATATCGCAGGTCAGATGTCTCCCCGCGCCCGAGCCGGATACATAGGCTGCTGCAAAGCGGTCTGCCTTCGTGTCATAGCCGATCGCATAATAACTCTGAGGCACGTTGATGGTTCTCTTCACCGTCAGTGTCTCCTCGTCCAGCACGATGATCTGCGCTTTGTCCATGGGGGTGACGTAGATCTCCCGGCGCTGGGGGACGAAGCACATGTCATTTGCATGGGACATCTGAACCGAAGCCGTCTTCGCGACAGCCCAGGTATTCATGTCCAGGAGAAGTATCGGATTCGGGCTGGATGCGCTGCTGCTCAGGAACGTCGCGAGATACCCGGTCATGGCGGTCGTTCCGCCCTCCAGGTATGAGGCGCCCTCCGGCAGGCCGACCTGCGTGAGCTTCTTCAGCTGAAGAACCGGAAGTGAGTCCCTTGCCGGTGCGGCATGGACCGGTGCGGTGCGACTGAGCCACAAAGACAGCAGTACCGCAAGGCAGATAATCAGCGCTGACCTGAAGGCTAATGGCCTGAAAAACACTGTTCTGAATCCTTCCGTCCTCACAGATGCGACTTTTTCTGTTCTATTCACTGTCATCCCATCCTCCTTATCATGTCCGCGAGCGGGATATTCTCCCTTCTGCTTTGATTCTCCCCGCCCGAATACTGCCCTGACATTTGCTTCAGGCTGGACTTCAGGCAGGACGCGCCCTTTCCCCCGCCTGCTCTGCTTCTTCACCACGCCCGCAGGCGGGATATTCTCCCTCCTGCTTTGATTCTCCCCGCCTGAAGCCTGCCCGCTCAGCCCTCCAGCAGCTTCAGCACACGCGCTGTCGCGTGGCCGTCGCAGCCGCTCATGAAGCGGTACTTGAAATCCCTCACACGCGCCAGGTCAAAGTCAGAGTCCGCACGCTTCAGGACGTCGACGATCTCCTTTGTCTTTGTGCAGACAGGGCCCGGCATCATCTCACTGACCGGATAATAGAATCCCCTCTCGTCCAGGTAACTGTCAATATCAAAAGCGAAAAACACCATCGGCCGCTCGAACAGCGAATACTCAAAGATCAGCGACGAATAATCTGTGATACAGACATCCGCCACCGTCAGCAGCTCCTCGATCGCAAGATGATCCGTCATGTCAAAAGCAAAATCCCGGCAGCTTTCGGGAATCTTCGGGCGATTCTTCGCCTTGACGAACGGATGATGGTTGATCAGAAGCAGATGATCCTTCCCCAGCGCCCGCTTCATCATCGGAATGTCCAGCGCGTCCGGCGAGACAGCGCGGCCTGCCGATCCCCGGAAGGTCGGCGCGTAGAGAATGATCTTCTTTACCGGCACTACGCCCAGGTTCTGAACGTTGCCCTGATCTTCCACACGGTCCGAGTAGACATCCCCTTTCGGGAACAGTCCCGGTGCCATTCTCCTCAGTACCCACGCAGTCTTCCCGCAGGCCTTTTCACGATACCTGCTGCTGAAAAACATATCCGTCCTGCTGACCCCGATCGGCAGTATCTTTTCCGGATGGTCCTCCATATGAAATGCTTCCGCATAGGCCCACACGACCTCAGGCGCGGACACGGTCACATAAGAAAAATTCCCGTGCACCGGATACTTCTCCAGATCCTCTTTTGTCGTCCCATACCCTTTTCCGACCACACTGTATCCAAACTTCTTAAATGCCCCGCAGGCATGCCAGGTCTGGATCACTGTCGTCTCCGGACGGATCGGGAGGCAGCTGAGAAAATAAGAGCTCTCATTCACAAAGATATACTGCGCTGTGGCAAGCTTCCCGATCGCGGCCAGACAGTTCTTCATGACCGTGCCGCGGTTCTCCATGCCCTCCCGGATACATACGGTCTCCATGGACCATAGAACCGGCTGACCGGCCCCGCTGCTCCCGGAGTCTGGCTTCCGCTTCCTTCCGCCTTCTTCCGACTCTGAGATCTGGTTCCGCTTCTCCAGCGCGGCGTGGATGACCTTGAAATTATCCGACAGCGCCTTCTCGCGGATCTCCAGAAATACGACACGCCCCGGCACCACAGGCGCCTTGCAGGCTGTCCTGTATCTGCCGGGGTAAAGTTTCTTCAATGTAAAATCTTTATAAGCATTGCGTACGGTTTCCCGCAGCGTCCCGCCCTTCTGTTTCATATTTCCTTTTCGAGACCTCTCAGGATCTGCTCTCAGGATCCGTCATGTTATTCATTGACAGATCCTTA
>ONVT01000245.1 GCA_900321365.1 uncultured Eubacteriales bacterium
AAAGGAATGGAACATGGAACAGAAAAAAGCAAGAATCATCATGGACCGTGAGATCGAGGTTTCCTCTGTCGACGAGAGGATCTTTTCCTCCTTTATCGAGCACCTGGGGCGCGCTGTGTATGAGGGAATCTACCAGAAAGGGCTGCCGGTGTCCGATGAGGACGGCCTGCGAAAGGACACGATCGAACTCATCCGGGAAATCAATGTCCCGATGGTGCGCTATCCGGGAGGAAACTTTGTCTCAGGTTTCCACTGGGAAGATTCCATCGGTCCGGTCAGCGGGCGCCCTCACCGGATCGACCCTGCCTGGGGCGTGATCGAGACAAATGAATTCGGCCTCCATGAATTCATGAACTGGTCAAAAAAGGCCGGAACAAAACCGATGTACGCCATCAATCTGGGAACGCGGGGGATCGAGGAGGCAAAGGCTGTCATCGAGTACTGCAACGTGAGAAGCGGTTCCTGGCACAGCGACCTGCGCAGAAAAAACGGCGCGGAGGAACCCTTCGGCATCAAAGTCTGGTGTCTGGGGAATGAGCTGGACGGCCCGTGGCAGATGGGCCACAAGACAGCCGCCGAGTACGGTCGAGCCGCCGCGGAGGCCGGACGCATCATGAAGATGGTGGACCCCTCCATCGAGTGTGTCGCCTGCGGTTCCTCCGGCAGCCAGATGCCGACCTTCGGCACCTGGGAAGCGGAGGTCCTGATGGAATCCTATGAAACCACGGACTACCTGAGCCTGCATACCTATTACGGAAACCGGGACGACAACACACCCGATTTTCTGGCGTCGAGCGTGGACATGGATCATTTTATACGGGATGTCGTGTCCGTATGTGATTACGTGAAGGCAGTGAAGCGCTCGAACAGACAGATCAACCTCAGCTTTGATGAGTGGAACGTCTGGTATCACTCCGAGGAGGCGGACAAGAAGCTCGAGAAATGGGTTCAGCATCCGCACCAGCTGGAGGATATCTACAACTTTGAGGACGCCCTGCTGGTGGGAAGCATGCTGATTACGCTGCTGCGCCACGCGGACCGCGTGAAGATCGCCTGCCTTGCTCAGCTGGTCAATGTCATCGCGCCGATCATGACCTCGGATACCGGCGCCTGGAGGCAGACCATCTTCTATCCGTACATGCACGCGAGCACCATGGGCCGCGGAACCGTCCTGCACACAACCGTGAAGGCCGACACCTACGAATCCTCCCACGGGGACGCGCCTTATATTGACTCTGTCGTCATCAAAGACGAGGAAGCGGAAACCCTTACCGTGTTCGCGGTCAACAAGGATCTTGAGAATTCCTTCGAGGTCACGATGGACGTGCGCCAGTTCGAGGGATATTCCGTGAAGGAGCACATCCTGCTGACACATGAAGATGTAAAGGCCGTCAATACCGAGCAGGATCCGGACCGCGTCGCTCCTGTGACGGTCAACACCGACGCCATCGACGCAGGTACCCTGACGATGCGCCTTCCCGCAAAAAGCTGGAACGTGATCCGGCTGGGCCGCGGCTGACAGTCAGACCGGATGACAGATATGTCTTTTCCTGCTTATGCCTCATACACCTCAAAACTCAGCGTAAGGACATTTCTGTCATCTATCCTGTTGTATATCATCTCCTTTGAGTTCTCGCGGGCGAGCATGATGCCCATTCCACCCGTATCAAGCTCCTCGAACTCTTTTTTACGGATATCGGCATTCACCGGATCGAAAGGAATCCCATTATCGGAAAACGTCACGGAGTATATGTTTCGTGATCTTTTACAGGAAAAATATACGTTGTCTGCCTGTGAATAACTGACAATATTGGCAAAGATCTCTTCACACGCCAGGATGATTCTTCTTGTCCTTTCATTGTCACCCAGGGAATCGATGATCGTCCGCTTTACACTCTGGAACGAAGCAATGTCGGGGGTAATCTCCCCCTGATCTTTCCTGCTGTAGACCAGGGCGATACACGTGATATCATCAAACTGTTCCAGCCCTTCGGAAAACTCATTCACGGAACTGACGATCCCGCATACAAGCGTGCGGGGAGAATATGCATGATTGTTTGCCAGACAGTGGTTCATGATATCATCACGCAGCCTTTCGGATCCGAAATGCTTCTTATCCTTATTGACAGCCTCTGTTATGCCATCCGTATAAACCAGTATGCCTTCCCCGTCATCAAGCTGTATCTCCTCATCAACCATCAGCGCATCCTCAAACAATCCCAGGACGGTTCCGGTGCGCATTTTCAAAAACTCCGGTCCGGATTTTAAAAGGACCGGCACAGTATGTCCGGCGTTTGCAAACCTTAACACGCCGGTTTTCGTATTGAACATGAGGGCAAAAACGGTCGCAAACATGTTTTCCGGATTACTGACGCAGATCTCGCGGTTCACCCGGTTCAGTGCTTCGGCCGGCGAAGAACCGCTCTTAAGCTTTTCCCTGATCGATGTCCTGACCATTACCATGAACATCGCGGCAGACACGCCCTTCCCGGAAATATCGCCAACCACAACAAACAGATTGTTTTCATCTGAACGGAAGATATCATAAAAATCTCCGCCGACTTCCCTGGCCGGATGTTCGCAGCCATAGATCTCATACTCATTTCCTGATAAACTGTACTCCATCGGGATGATCCCGTTCTGGATCTTCCTTGCGATATCAAGCTCAGCCTGATTCTGGGACTTTTCCTCCGCCAGTTGCTCGATATCATCCACATATTGCGTGATATCGCCTGCCATCTTTTCAAATGAACCTTCGATATCCGTGATCTCATCTTCAAAGATGGTCCTGCGTTTCTCGAAAGAAACATGATCCCTTCTGTTTTTTACGAAGCTTTGCATGTTTCCCGACAAGACGGAAAGGGGCCGGATCACCAGCCGCCATATCAGCTCCAGAGCGCTCACAAAGGCGATACCGAAAACCAGCGCTCCCAGCAGGAACAGAATCCGGGTATTATTCCTGGCAATATCGGTTATGTTTTCAATGCCGTAGTCCACTCCGATCAGGGCAATCGAGTGGTTCTCCTTATCCCTGACCGGAACCACGTACATGCATACGTCCCCGTAGTCATTGTCAATGAATTCATAATCATCCTCAAGGTCACCGTTCAGGACATTCCGTTCGGCATCATAAACCGGCCGTGTGTTCGTAGACCCGAAACCGTACTCTTCATTCATCACCCGGTCGTCTTCTTCATTATCGGAAGCCAGTACGATATAGTGCTTTTTGTCGTTTTCGTCTATGGTGTAGAGATACAGATATCTGGCTCTCGTCCTCGAACAGATGTACCTGAAAGCGCGATGTATCTTGTCTCTCAGCTCATCGTCTTCCATAAGGGCATAAACTGTATCTTTTGAACCCAGCGCTGTCTTTGCAGCCGTCGCGACTGCCTCGGCGCCATCCCTGGCCTGCCTCGCTGCATCCTCCATCATAAATCTGTGGCTGACAGCCATTGTCACCAATGCAGAAACAATCAGCGCGATCAGGAACAGCGAAGCGATCCTCAGCAATATGGATAACCGGAACTTCTTTTTTTCTTTCATAGAGCTCCTTCACTGCCCTCTTCTTTCTTCTGCGCACTGATTTCCAGCGTCGTATTGTTTAAGTCCAGGATACGCAGATACGTAATTCTGTCTGTCAGGGCACGGATTGCCTCGATTCCGCCGTACTCATACGGTCCGCTGTCAAATGTATAGTCTGTCGGATCGAAGGGGATCCCGTCGTCGCGCTGCCTGAGCACGAGTCCATCATCACTGACGGACAGCATAACATCGATGCTTTTCAGGCTCCTGCCGCCGTACCGGATCGTGTTGACAGCCATCTCCTCCGCGGCCACCGCCATCTGGTTGGCTCGTGTTTTTTCTACTTTGCCCTTACAAAAACCGATAATCTCACGCGGAATAAAGGATGTTTCCGCAAGATCCGGAGCCACCGAGAAATCCAGCACTTCTTCATCTCTCTCAGGCAAAAGCAGGATTCCTTCGCCCCTGCCTCGCATCTTCACAACCAGCATGGTGACGGCAGCAGTGATGAACTCTCCGGCCACCAGGCCGCACATCATGAAGTTCAGTGTGTCCGCCCCCGTCATCCTGGCGATCAGGGAGCAGATGAATACAGCCGGAAGCAGGGCCCCGCAGTATTCCAGTACCGTGATCAGGTTGGCGTAGCCGCTGTGCTCGGTCGTCTCATAGTAGGAAATGAAAAAGCGGTTGAACACATATCCGGGCAGGGCCAGGAAGAAGATGCGAAGGGCAGCCTGCGATGCTGAAAGCAGATCTCCATCACTGATTCCAAACATCCCGGCTGTCTGCCTGGAAAACAGAAACAGGACAAGCATGAGCACCGCGAGCATCGTATAGGAGTACACCAGTATATTCTTCGTAATGGAACGCAACCCGAAATAGTCCTTCTCTCCATAGATGACGCCGCCGATTTTCTCCATGGCCCCGATGATTCCGCCGATCAGCAGCTCCACAATCAGGATGATATTGAGGCAGATCGTGTAGACGGCGGCGCCGTTTTCACCTGTGGATCTCAATATCATGACATTCATGACACTGTTGCGCACCATCTCACAGATGATGGACAGAAGAGCCGGAACGCCGGTAATCAATGCCAGCCGGAAGTAAGCCCCGGTTTTTCTCACCGGATTCACCAGCTTCAGCATCCTCTTTGGGGAGCGCGCATAAGCCGGAATGACCACCAGAGCGATCCCGTAGCCCAGTATCGTGGAGACAGTGGATCCGGCAGGCCCGATATCGGTGTATGAAAGCAGTACGTAGTCAAAGATGAGATTGACCACATTGGAGATGACCACATAGACCGTCGCCATCGCCGGATTGTTGTCCACTGCCATGATATTCATCATCAGCAGGCAGATACCGATCACAGGTGTTCCGAGAAATGTCACCCGGACCACACTGGCCACATCCGCCGTCAGAAGATCCTTCCCTGCGGTGAGCAGCGTGGCAGCCGGCATGGAAAACACCGAACACAGCATCAGCGCCGCGCCGCTGACAAGCACGGCAAACAGGCAGGATGAAAAGACCTTTGAAGCGCCCTCCAGATCCCTCTTTCCCAGGCAGTTCCCCACCACGATGCTGCCGCCGATCCCGAGCATCCAGCCCGGAATCTGGATGACCAGCAGAACCGTCCCGCCGATCTGCACGGCAGACATCGCATTGGTTCCAAGAATATTGCCGACCAGGATCGTGTCCACGATATTGCCGGCCTGCAGAGCCAGGTTGGTCATAATGGCGGGAACCAGGTACTTAAGGAGCTTCGTCCTGATCAGTTTTTCATTTCGCTTCAGCATATGAATCAACCTCTGCGTCAGCTGTCGAAGAAATTCATCGTATCAAGCGCGCTGATCGCATTCACCAGATACCTGCCGTCCGTGATCGGCCAGCGGTAGCCCAGACGGTACAGGACATTTACCGTAAAGCGGTTTTCCTGTCCGATCAGGACCCTCGCGTCCTCATCATCTGCATTGTAGGCGACAAGACCAAGCACGATATTGCTCTTGTCCGAATCCTTCGCGGCTTCCGACAGCGTGTCAGCAAAGACATTATCCTCCACAATCCGGATATCAAATCCATAGCTGCACATGGCAGCAATCACATCCGCCATCTGGATCAGGTGGCTGTTATACGCGTGATAGACGCAGGCACCGCTCCCGTCTTCCGCAAGGCGAAGGATCGCGGCCGCCGTGGAATCGACGGGTGAGAACTCCTGCGGTTCATCGAGCGCGGACACCGGGAACTGCCCCAGCTTTCTGTACGCCTTCAGCGTGCGCATGAACCCGTTGGTAATAAAGTTGATCTGGAACTCCCCATCTGAATCCCGGCTCATCAGGTTGCCGACACGGATGACTTTTCCGTCAATGATTCCCTCCGCCCTGGCTGCGAGGACTGCCCGTTCGGCCAGGAACTTGGTTCTCACGTAGTCATTATCCATGAACTGGCCGATGTAGAGCTCATTCTCATGAAGCACGCGCCCTTCCAGTTTCTTCGGACCGGTATCCGCAACCGAAGTCGTTGAGATCTGGATCAGCCGTTTGCCGGCCTTTGCGCAGAAAGCAATGAGGTTTTCCACGCCCCGCACATTGATCCGGTCGAGCAGATCATCCTTCACAAAATGCTTCACGCTGGCCGCGCAGTTAATGAGAGTCGTCGCTTCAAGCTTCTCCATCTGCGCGAGGGATTCCGGTTCGGTGATGTCTCCCTCGATGCAGAAGAGCCGTCTGCCAAACAGATCCAGAAGCGGCATCCCATAATAGTACATCAGTATGTTTTCCAGCCGCTTTTCACAGCTGACGTACTGGCCGCGGCGCATCAGGCACCAGATCCGCCCCTCATAGTGATCGAGGAATTCGCGCAGCACATGCACACCAAGGAAGCCCGTGGCGCCGGTCAGGATGATGTCGCCAAGCGACACCCTCCTGACTTCGCCGATGTGGTCCATGACATTTTTCTGCAGGATACGGGAGATGGCATCGTAATCGAATCTCTCCACCTCTTCCAGCTTCTGGTCTTTCTTCGTGCCGGCCATCTCCCCCGTCCCGGCATCGCCCGAGACAAATGCGGCCAGCTGCCGCGGAGTCGGATGATCGAACACGTCCTTATAGACAAGCTGCCAGCCTTTGTTCATGGCGAACATGACCACACGTGTGGCCGAGAGCGATGTCCCCCCGATCTCGAAGAAGCTGTCCGTCACTCCGACCTTCTTCAGGCTCAGTATCTCCTCAAATGCTTCACAGAATGCCTTCTCAAGCTCTGTCGCAGGCGCCTCATATTCCCTGTTATCGGCGTCAAAGCAGACGTCGGGGAGAGAATTCTTGTCGATCTTGCCATTCACCGTAAGCGGCATCCGGGGAAGCTGCGTGAGCACGGCGGGCACCATATAGTAAGTCAGGTATTGCTTCAGATGGCCGGTCAGTTTTGTGGTGTCCACTTCGCGATCCGCCGTGAAGAAACCGGCCAGGTAATCCTCCCTGCCATTGTTTCGGACGATCACCTTACTCATCCTGATGCCCGGGAAGGTATTCATGACGTTTTCAATCTCATCCGGCTCCACGCGGAGGCCGCGCAGCTTCACCTGATTGTCCAGGCGGCCGAAGAATTCGATCTCTCCGTCCCTGTTGTACCTCACGAGGTCGCCTGTGCGGTATGCCCTTCCGCCCTCGATCTCAACAAATGCATCCGCCGTCTTCTCAGGCAGGTTCACGTAGCCTCTGCCAACGCCGAGGCCGGCGATCACCAGTTCCCCTGTGCAGCCCATGGGCAGGACGTGGCGGGCGCTGTCACACACATAAGCCCTGACATTGGCCGCCGGTTTTCCGATCGTGATGTTTTCAGCGCTGGTGATGACTTTGGAGATGCAGCTGACAGTAGCTTCCGTCGGCCCGTACCCGTTGACGATCACAGCTTTGGGACTGGCGTCCCTGAGCTTTGTATACAGCGCGCCCGGAAATGCCTCCGCGCCCAGGTCATACATGCGGATGCCAGAGAGCGCTCTCTTTACTTCCGGCACCTCGACCATATTGGTCAGGAAGGAAGGCGTAGCGCACATCACCTCCACATGGTTCTCTTCCAGGAGCTTTGCGAGGGCCGGCGGGTTGTGGATTTCCTCTTCCCTGGCCATCACAAGCGTCATTCCATGCGTCAGCGTGATGTGCAGTTCCATGATGGATACGTCAAAGGAAATGGATGCAAATCCCAGGACTGTCTGTCCGCTCTCCACAAAGCGCAGCGTCTCCTCATTTTTCTCATTGGCATCCACAAAATTGCACAGATTGCCGTGCTCAATCATGACACCCTTAGGTTTTCCGGTGGAACCGGAGGTATAAATGCAGTAAGCAAGCGAAGAAGGTGGTATCGGAAGGCCCGGATCCCCGTCTTTGCCGGACTCTCCGTCTGACTCTCCGGCTCCGGCTGTCAGTTCCTCTACCGTGAGCGTCTTCCACTGAAGCCCCTCTCCAAAAAGAGCCGGACGGGCCCGTTTCAGCTCTTTTGTCGTGATGCAGAAAGCACTTCCCGCGTCCTCAAGGCAGAAACGGATCCGGTCGTCCGGGTATTCCGGCACCATGGGCAGGAAGGCGCCTCCCGCCTTCCAGACTCCGTACTCACAGGCCGGAACGGCAGAGGTCCTCGGCAGTACGAGGCCTACAACAGACTCTCTCTCAAGCCCTTTTTCGATCAAGGCTCCGGCGATGCGGTTTGCCCGGCAGTTGAGCTCCCGGTAGGTGATTCTCTCAAATGCTTCCGCTCCCGGCCCTGCCACTGCAGGCGCCGCGATGACGCTGACGGTATCGGGATGTGTCTTAACCTGTTCCTCGAAGAGTTCATGCACAGCCTTCAGTTCGACCGGCCAGTCTGTCTGGTTCACGCCAGAGACTATCTCCCTCAAAGCCGGAGGCATGACATCGACCTCTCCCAGAGTCCCGGCTTTCAGCATGCTCTTTGCCGTGGCAGCAAGAATCTCCATCATCCTCCTGATGAAACCGGATGAATACTTATTTGCCCTGTACTGCGTGTCGAAGCGGTACGAATCCTCCGTCGCGAAAACATCCATGGAGATGTCCGACATCGCCATATTGGACGCCCCGACACGGGTCGTCAGGTCGAATCCGTCCAGCTGTTTCCACTCAAAGAAATCACCCTGGTAAACCAGCATCAGGTCAGGGCGCAGATGATAAGCCCGGCTGATATTCGCGAATGAGAAGATGTCATTCGCCATACTGGAAAGGATCTGCCTGGCGGTCTCCTTGACATAATCCGCCACGGTCTTTCCATTTTCCGGGAAACAACGCACAGGCAAAGTCTTGACCAGCATGCCGAACAGATTCCGCGTCCTCGCATCGGAGCGCCCGTTGTAAATGGTCGTAAAACTGACGTCCTCCGCACAGGTCATGCGCTGCAGGGCAAATCCCATGGCAGAGAGGAAAAATGCATTTTCCGTCACGCCGGCGGCCTCGCAGAAAGCTTTCACGTCGCACCGCTTAAGGCCTTCGGCGTCCATGGCGTCCTGCCCGCACCTGCCTTCCGTGTCCGACCTGTCCCCGTCCGGCACTGTGCAGCCGGAGCAGCCGCGCATGAGCCGGTCATAGTATTCTTTCGCCTTTTCATCCTCATGAGCTTTCAGCGCTGCGGCCTCCGCATCGGCGACATCGAAGATCGTGAACTCCTCCTTCTTCACTTCCTGCCCGGACAGCGCCCTCTCAATCCCCTCCAGGAAGACATTGAGGGATCCGCCGTCAAACAGGATATGGTGGAAATCAATAAACAGAAATACATCCTGCTCTGTTTCAAACACCGTCACACGATAAAGAGGCCCCGCCGCCATATCAAAGGGCCGGATAAAGCTGTTCCAGTATTCCTCTGCTTCCTGCGCCGTACCGGAATGCGATTCCACGGCCGCTTCCAGCTCATCATGGGGATACATGCATACATCCCCGTTTTCATCCGCCTTGACGGTACACTTGATGGATGAATGAGCGTCAATAACCGTTTTCGCCGCAGCCGCAAGTCTTTCCGCTCCCACGGCCCTGTCCATCCGGTAAGAATAGGGGATGTTGTACATCGTGGATTCCGGATTCATCTGGCATTCCGAATAGATGCCAAACTGTGTCTTTGTCAGGGGATATTTCGCCCTGCGCACCTTCGATCCTTCCTCTTCGTGCGCATGAGCGCTTTTCTCGACGAGGGCTTTGAAGACCATATTTTCAAGATCGATGATGGACGCGCCTGCGAGGATGTCCTTTGACGGAATGTCAACATGAAATTCATTTTCAATGGTGCTGACAAGGGAAATCGAGGAAATGGATGTAAGGCCTGCCGCCACCAGATCCGTTCTTGTGGATCTCAGCTCAAACCCCAGGGCTTTGGATGCAAATTCAAGCAGTTTTTCCTCACACCTGGTAGACGGGCGCGCGTCTTCCCCGTCGTCTGCACCCGCAAAATCCGGAACCGGCAAAGCGCTCCGATTGACTTTTTGATTCTGAGTAAGCGGAATGGCATCCAGCTGAACGATCGCCGCAGGCACCATATAGGGAGGCTTCTGCCCGGCGATGAACTCACTCAGGGCAGCCGTGTCGACTTTTTCATCGCTGACCACGTAGGCCGCGATATACTTCCCGCCTGAAGGCGAATCAAAGGCGGCTACCGTCGCATCCCTGATGCCCGGATAATCCCGGACGACGGCTTCCACTTCGGACAGCTCGATCCGGAAACCACGTATCTTCACCTGCCCGTCCTCACGGCCCACAAAAAGGATGTTTCCATCCTCGCGCAGCCGCACCAGGTCGCCGGTCCTGTATACTTTCCGGTAGAGAGGATCCTCATCAAACGGATTGTCAATGAAGACTTCCGCAGTCTTATCGGGCCTGTTCAGGTACCCGTCAGCCACATGGGGCCCCGCCACCCAGAGCTCGCCGGTCTCACCGAAGGGGACCCGGCATCCTTCATTGTCCACGATATACAGTTTGACATTGTCCAGAGCTTTTCCGATCGGAATATCCTCTTCCCTCGCACTGATCTGATACGCCGTGATCAGGATCGTACACTCGGTGGGACCATATAAATTGTGGACCGCAAATCCCCCGGGCGGTGTCATGGCCGCCAGCTTCTCGCCGCCGACTGAAAGGTGCTTAAGATACGGCTCCGAAGCCTCCATGGCATACTGGCGGCCCACCTGTGTCGTCATGAACTGGTGGGTGATGTGGTTCTTTTCCATATAGGCGTTGAGGGCATTCAGATTGAGGCGGATCTCCTCAGGGATAATGACAAGCGCAGCGCCGGATGTAAGTGCCGGATACATATCCATCATACACGCGTCAAAGCCGTAGCTCGCATACTGGCCGACCCTGTCCCCATCTTCCAGACTGTAGTAGCGCCGATACCAGTTCACGAAACAGACCAGGTTTCCATGGGTCAGGCGCACGCCTTTCGGGACACCGGTGCTGCCCGATGTGTAGAGCAGGATGAACAGATCCTCCGGAAACACTTCCGGAAACTGCGGCACCTGCCCGATCGCCCTGACATCCCCAGGGAGCAGGCGCGGCCCATCGAAATCCGTAATCATGCCTGACAGTTCCGCGGTCGTGATAAGGAGCCTGGCCCCGGCATCTTTGACCATGAAGTTAAGGCGCTCTTCCGGATAGGAACAGTCAAGCGGCTGGTATGCACAGCCTGCTTTCAGGGCCCCCAGAGAAGCAATCGCTTCATATTCGCCCCTTGGAACCAGGATAGATACCACATCGCCGTGCACCAGGCCCTGATCCATAATCGCCGCGGCAAAATCATTGCTCCTGCGGTCGAGCTCACCATAGGTATAGCTGTTCTCCTCATAGACAACAGCCGTATGATCCGGCCATTGCCCGGCAGCATGGCGAAACAAAGACACGATCGTCTGGGTCTTATCGTATGGGACGGCAGTTTCATTCAGAGCATCAAGACGCGCGAGTTCTTCAGCTGAAAGCTTCATAACCATACCCCCACCTTTCAGAGTGTTCTGTGTGCCTTCCGGCAATACCTCTCCTCCTAAAAGGATCCGGTTATTCTGCAGCAGGTTCTATGTTTATCCAGGCTGCAACTCCGGTCATCGTGAACACATCCAGGATCTCTTTTGATACGTTTCGAATCACCAGATTACCCTTCATCTTCTTGTGGGCCGCGACCAGCTGCCGGACACCGGACGATGAGATGTACTCGCAATCCTTCATATCAATTTCGAGCTGTTCCACGTCAGGCCCCAGCGCATTCAGCTCCGCGGTCAATTCGGGCGCAGCCTGCGTATCCAGCCAGCCGGATAACGTCAGTGTCACCTTGTTTCCTTCCGTATTTTTTGTAATGGTCATGCCAGTCTCCTCCTCTGTTACAGCGGTTTCCCCTGTCAGGAATGACGCGCAAAAGCAGCATCAGTACCTTATGGTCAATATTCGTTTAATCATATCATGATGCTGCTTTGGTCACAAGCTGATTTGACCCGCAAAGCAATTCTGAACGACAGTCAAAAGCGCCAGAAAACCGGCGCTTACAGATCAGTCATGCAGATACGCCAAGCCATACCGTGTCGGCGTATTGCCCGGCAATCTCTTCGGCAGCATCCATCAGTCTGCTGATTTTGAGGCAACGGACACCATGCAGGGGATCCTGGTTGCCTTATACACATGTCATTTTATGTGAACTTTTTACCCGATATGCAGTCCGGGCCGATATGGATCAGCCAGGCTGATATAGTGATCCGTCATATATCCGGCGGCTCCGATGTCCAGAAGCGGATCAGTCGGTCCGCCGAACACCGTCTTTACCTTGGATGCCATGAAAAGATAATCCAGCCGGTTCAGATTTTCCTCCACCCGGTCCATAAACCGCTGCCCCAGGACAGTACCATCGCCCCCGATGATGATCAGTTCAGGGCAGAAAAGCGTGATCAGGTTCCGCACGGTCTTTGCAAAGTTATCCGCGATCTCGCTGATCGCCTCATCCGCCCACCGCTCTCCCTGATCCGCATGCTGCGCCAGGTCTGCATAGGACAGCCGGGTCCGGGTGTCCCCCCATTCCGGCGGCAGTTTGGTCCGGTATCTGCCATACAGGGCATATTCACCGGACAGAGCCTCAAAGCATCCGTATCCTCCGCACCGGCATGCAGGCCCATCCGGATCCAGACAGACATGTCCCAGCTGTGTCGCCGCGCCGGATGCGCCTCCCAGCATCTTTCCGTGCAGGACAAGGGAAGCACCGATGCCGTCGCCCATGTTGATGTAGGCAAAATCCCTCTCTTCCAGATGCTGCGTGATCATCTCGCCATATCCGGCACACGCCGTGTCCACAAAGATTCCCACGCTCAGATCCCGGAAAAGCAGCTTTGTTTCGGCAAGGATCTTCCCGCCTTCTTCCCAGCTGATGCCCAGGGGCGTCGATATGAAACGGCAGCGCTCCGGATCCAGCATCCCTTCCAGCACGATACAGATCCCGAGCAGGCGCTCATTTGACTCCTTCTGCGCTGACGCACGCCTGCCTTGCACGATGTCAAATGTCCTGCGCGTCATCTCAGGGAGATGGCGGCAGTCCATATCCATGCAGCCACTCTCCTGCCCGTCCCCGATCTTGACCCGCTCCTCGCATCTCCCTGTGCCGGCATCCACATAATCCATCCAGCAGCCGTCCGACTTCCAGTGGGCAACTGCCATCATATGGATTCCTTCCTGCGGAACGAGGCAGACGGGCCTGCGCCCGGTCCTGGGTTTCTGTTCCCCCTGCTCAGAGGATTCGCTGAGAAATCCCTCCCGGATCAGTTCATCGACGAGGAGAGATACGGTAGGTTTCGAAAGGCCCAGATCTCTCGCAAGCCGGGCTCTTGAGATCGACTTGTTCCGGCAGACAGAGCGGTAAATCGCTTTCATGTTTTCATTTTTAATGATCGGCTGTGTCTTCATATCCGCTTTTCCCGCCGCAGGTACTACGCTATGTGAATGATTCTCACAGGTGTTATCGAAGGAAAAGACCAGCAGGAAGTACAGGTTATTTCGAGACAGATCCTTATGTTCCTGCCTTCAGCACGGCGCTCTCAGGCGTGGGCATGCTCAAGCACAGCAAGCATCTGCCGGAACTGTTCTTCCATCCCGCGAAGGAGTTTGATCTGCACCCTTGCGCGGTCAAGGTTCTGTCCTTCCCTGTCTGTGTGGTAGTAGCTGTCGCCTTCCAGATAGTCTGTCAGGAAGCGGATGGCCTGCTCCAGCGTAATGACCCTCGCGCCCCAGGCCAGCGAATGCAGTTCTCTCTCCTCAAAGATCGCGCCGGATCCCTTCAGAAATCCCTCCGCGTAGGCTTCATACAGAGGAAGGTCGAATTCCACCCTGTCAAGGTCCGGTTCGTCCTCCAGGCTGTGGTTGGCTCCAAACCGGATCGAATCTCCGAAATCATACGCGGCCAGTCCGGGCATCACCGTATCCAGATCAATCACACAGAGCGGGCGTCCTGTTTCCCTGTCAAACAGGACGTTGTTCAGCTTGGTGTCATTGTGCGTTACGCTTCGCCTGAGCAGGCCGCTGCGGATCTGATCCGTCAGGATGCTGCAGTCAGAGCTTCTGCTCCTGATTTCTTCGATTTCTTCTGATACACCCGCGGCCCTTCCTGCTGTATCTCTTCTGACCGCCTCCTCAAAGCGCTGATATCGTTTCGGCGTGTTGTGAAAATCAGGGATCGTCTCCGTCAGGCCGGAAACATCAAACCCTCTCAGAAGATACTG
>ONVT01000122.1 GCA_900321365.1 uncultured Eubacteriales bacterium
AAGGATGGCGGAAAATACATCTACAGGGTGTGGTTCACCGGGGACGGCTTCAGAGGCGATGCCGAGGTCAACGCACAGACCGCCGCCATCAATGAGTGGACGAAATTCTTCTGAGGAACTTGCCCCGGGGATGATTCCCTGAACCCTGATGAAGAGAATCTTTCATCTTTACATTTCACATTCTCTGACGTAGAATACGAACAGATTACATGGCAGCGCCGCCAGGTGTTTTTCCTGCACCCGGCGGCTTTTTATTTTTATCTGAAACTGTCACATTTTGCCTGAACCAAAAGACAGGAGGCGCCCTATGAAATATGTGTTTGTAACAGGAGGAGTTGTCTCAGGACTTGGAAAAGGGATCACTGCCGCATCTCTCGGCCGGCTGCTGAAGGCGAGAGGCTTCCGGGTGACCATGCAGAAGTTCGATCCCTACTTTAACATCGATCCCGGAACCATGAACCCCATCCAGCACGGGGAGGTATTCGTCACGGATGACGGGACGGAAACGGATCTGGATCTCGGCCATTATGAGCGTTTCATCGACGAGAGCCTGGACCGCCACGCCAACGTCACCTCCGGCAAGGTCTACTGGTCTGTCCTCAACAAGGAACGCCGCGGGGACTACGGCGGAGGAACCGTCCAGGTGATTCCCCATATCACAGGGGAGATCAAGTCCCGCTTCTACGGTTCCTCGGATCCGGGAAATGACACGATCGCGATCATCGAGGTCGGCGGCACGGTGGGCGATATCGAGAGCCAGCCGTTTCTCGAGGCAATCCGCCAGTTCCAGTGGGAGACAGGCAGGGAAAACGCCATCATGATCCACGTCACGCTTGTTCCCTATCTGAAAGCGTCCGGTGAGCTGAAGACAAAACCGACACAGATGAGCGTCAAGCGTCTTCAGGAGATCGGCATCCAGCCCGATATCCTGGTCTGCCGCACCGAGCATCCACTGACAGCCTCCGTCCGGGACAAGATCGCCCTCTTCTGCAATGTCCCGTCCTCCAGGGTACTGGAAAATCCGGACGTGGAATATCTGTATGAGGTTCCCCTGGTCATGGAGAACGAGCATCTGGCAGACAATGTCCTGGACTGTCTGCACCTTGAGCGGGTAGAGCCGGATCTCGCGGACTGGAAGGGACTGGTTAACGCTCTGCGGTATCCTGGCAAAAGCGTGAATATCGCCCTTGTCGGAAAATACACCCAGCTGCACGATTCCTACCTGTCCGTCGTAGAGGCGCTCCGCCACGGAGGGATTGCCAATCACTGCAGGGTCGAATTAAAATGGATTGAGTCGGAGGATCTGACGGAAGAAACGGAGGAAGCATTTCTTTCAGACACGAATGGGATCATTGTTCCCGGCGGTTTCGGGGACCGCGGAATTGAGGGGATCCTGCACGCCGCCCGGTACGCGCGCAGACACAACGTTCCGTATCTGGGAATCTGTCTGGGCATGCAGACGGCGATTATCGATTTTGCCCGTGATGTACTCGGATATTCCGACGCGTCCAGCACGGAGTTTGATCCCTCCACAGCACATCCGGTCATCGACCTGATGCCGGAGCAGAAGGATGTCACCGATCTCGGCGGAACCATGCGCCTGGGTGCCTGGCCGTGCGTGCTCAGGGAAGGCTCCAGGGCGTATTCCCTCTACGGAACGAAGGAGATCTCCGAGCGCCACCGCCACCGCTATGAAGTCAATAATGAATACCGCAACGCCCTGGAAAAGGCGGGCCTGGTGCTGTCGGGCCTTTCGCCGGACGGCAGGATCGTCGAGATGATCGAGCTGAAGAACCATCCGTTCTTCCTGGGAACGCAGGCGCACCCGGAGTTCAAATCCCGCCCGAACAGGGCCCATCCGCTCTTTGCCGGGTTCATCCGGGCCGCGGCAGGCGGTGACTGAACAGAGCGTGCATCGCGGTTCGATACGACAGTCAGAAACAAAGGGGAGACACAGTATGGCGTCCCGCAGGATGCCAGTGAGTCAGACATCTGAATCGTACTTTCAGGGAGGAGAACCAAATGTCAGATCAGATAACCCGGATCCTGGAACAGGTGAAGGAAGGGGATATCAAATTCATTAAACTCCAGTTTGTGGATCTGTTCGGCGAGCTGAAGAACATTTCCATCACATCCACGCAGCTGCCAAAGGCGATGGACGGGCTGTTCATGGTGGACGGCTTCCACATCCCCGGCATGCACAGGCTCGGCCTGGAGAAACTGTACCTGAAGCCGGATCTTTCCACGTTCGCCGTCCTCCCATGGCGTCCTCAGCAGGGGAAGGTTGCCCGCATGCTCTGTGACCTGACAGACAGGGACGGACATGAGATTCCCCAGAGCCCCCGCCACATCCTGCGTATGACTCTTGAGCGCGCCCGGCTCGAAGGACTGTCCTTCGACATCAAGCCGGACTGTGAGTTTTTCCTTTTTGTCCGGGATGAAAACGGCCATGTCACCACACATACCGGGGAAGCGGCGGGATACCTTGATGTCGCGCCGCTCGATAAGGGGGAAAATGCGCGCCGCGAGCTCATTCTCTCTCTCGAGGATATGGGGTTTGAGATCGAATCCTCGCACCATGAGCTTGCGAGCGGGCAGCACTCTGTCCGGTTCAAGCAGCGCGGCGGCATCCGCCTTGCCGACCAGATCGTCTCCTTCCGCACCACCATCCGGACGGTCGCGGAGCGCCACGGCATGCACGCCACCTTCATGCCGAAGCCCAGGACAGACCTGCCCGGCTCCTCCATGCGCCTCTCCATCTCCGTCTTCCGGGACGGCAAGAACCTGTTTTCGGAAGAGAAGGGCGCGGCGGGCGCGTTTCTCGCAGGTATCCTGAAGCACCAGAGCGCGATCACCGCTTTCTCCAACCCGATCGTAAACTCCTACAAGCGGCTTAAGGCAGCCAGCCAGGCTCCCTCCGCGCTCTACTGGTCTTCGCATGATCATTTCGCTCCACTGAGACTGTCGGAGAATGAGTCCGGCAGCCCATGCATCGAATGGACGCTGCCCGACGGGTCGGCCAATCCGTACCTGGTGCTGGCTGCGGTAATCGCCGCCGGATGCGCGGGGATGCGCCAGGGTATGACGCCCCCGCCCGAGGATGTGTCCACGCCGCTGCCCTCCACGCTCCTGGAGGCGCTGCATGCGCTGAGCGGGGATGATTTCCTGCGTGAAGTGTTCGGGGAATCCTTTGTGGAAGTCTACATTCACGAGAAGCAGCTTGAGTGGGAACGCTACTCCCGGGAGGTCACTGACTGGGAACTGAAGGAGTATCTGAGAAGGATCTGAGGTTTTGAGTATCATCATCGCCTTCCCTGCTGCCCGGAAACAGATCCTGTACGGGATCCGACAGGCGCTGACATCCTCCGGCTTTGAAGACATCACATGCGTCACGAGTGCATCCGAGGCGCTGCAGGAAATGAACCGAAGAAGCAGCGGCATCCTGATCTGCTGTGTCCAGCTTCCGGACCTCTACTACCGGGAGGTCCTGTTTTGTATGCCTTCCTCCTTCCGCCTGCTCCTTCTGGATTCGGAGCGCACCATCAGCGGCCTGCGCGAGGAGGACGTGATGGCGCTCACACTTCCCGTCCGCACGCATGAACTGATCAGTACCCTGCGGATGATGGAGCAAAGCCTTCTGAAAAAGCTTCAGAAGCAGACGCCGGTCCGTACCGGAAAGGACCGGAAGGACATCGACGACGCCAAGGCGCTCCTGATGGAAAGAAACCACATGACGGAGGAGGAGGCCTACCGGTATCTTCAGAAGACAAGCATGGACACCGGCCGCACCATGGCGGAAACCGCGCAGATGGTGCTGCTGTTCTCTTAGGAGCTGTTCAGAAAACCTGTAAAAACTGCGCAGGATTCACTTCTGAACCAATCCCGGGGATCTGTTAAGGAGGCAGACATGGAACTTCGTCATATCCGGTATTTTATCGCTGTCGCGGAGCATCTGAGCATCTCCCGCGCCGCGCGGGAGCTTCTGATTGCGCAGCCGCCGCTGAGCCGCCAGATCAGGGATCTGGAGGACGAACTGGGCTGTACCCTGTTCGAGCGGTCGACACACGGGCTCAGTCTCACACCTGAAGGCAGCGCATTTCTTCTTTACGCCAGACAGATCCTGGAACTCTCCGTGCGTTCAAAGGAGTATCTGGCGGAAATGTCAAAGGGAATCCGGGGGACGATTGACATCGCCTCCGTGGAAGGGCACGCTCCCAGAATCCTCGCCTCATGGATTGACGGCTTTTCCAGGAGCCATCCTCAGGTCCAGTACAGTATATGGAACGGAAGCACGGACGATGTGGTATACCGCGTCTCAAGCGGGCTCTCTGACATCGGAATCATCACCGAACCCTGTAACGAAGAGGGCCTCTTCGCGGTTCAGGTCTACCGCGAGCCCTGGGCCGCCATGATCCCGGCGGACAATCCTCTGGCGAAGGAGCCGGGAGACACGATCCCCATCCGCGCGCTTCAGGACCAGGATCTGATCATCCCCTCGCGGGAATCCCGCCTGAGTGAGATTCAGCGCTGGTTTCCGGACAGGGAAAGGCCGCTCAGGATCCGCTGCCGCGTCGCGCACATGCTCAACGCGTATGAGCTGACCAGGAACGGCGTCGGCATAGCCATCTATCCCGCGTCGGACAATCATTTTTCCAACGACCCGGAAGTTGTGATCAAGAAGATCACAGAGCCGGAAGTCTATGCGTCCTATCTTCTGGTCTGGGACAAATGCCGTCAGCCGTCCCGCATAGCGCATCTGTTCCTGGAAGAGGTCTGCGGGATGCTGGAAAAAGAGATGCCGGTAGAGGGCTTCTGAACTGTAACCCGTAACGGATCAGAACATCTTGCAGGATAATGCAGGATCAGGCTATAATGGATATGCCGCTGTTGACTGTGTTCAGAGGATGCCTGCAGGATGAGTGGGAAAATGATGACGGTCTGGGACAGCATAAAGGGCTACATGAATATTGAGCCTGATCCGGACACCGCAAGATTCGAGAATCATAAGGCAGTAAAGCTGATCCTCCTGGTAGGTCTGCTGATTGCGCTTCAGCGCGCGGGAATGGAGAAGCTGCTGTTTGGAAAGTCGTCCACCGAGTCCGTGATCGGCTGCGGCATATTCGCTTTTTTCCTGGCTTTCAGCTATGTGAACTGGCCGTTTCTGAGAAAGACCATCACCGGGACGATGGAAGCGGTCATTCTTGCAATCCTGATTCTGGTCGCATTCGCCGACTATTACCCGGGAGTGAAGGTTTCCGCTTTTCTGTTTCTGATTATTCTGGTGGTCCTTCCGCCGATGATATTCGAAAAACCATGGAAGCTTCTGCTGATCGTCCTGGCGGCCGGAATCTTCGCGTTCATTTTCAACCTGGGCGTCGAGGATGAGTTTGTCCGGAATCATAACATCATCCGGATTGTATGCGTCACCTTCCTGTCGGCCGTATTCACGTCATATTTTTCTCATGCCAGAATCCGGTCCGTTCACATGACACAGTCCAAGCAGGTTGAGGCAGAACACGATCCCCTGACCGGAATCCTCAACCGGGGCGGCGGCGCGATGATGATCCGCGGCTGCGTCGAACGGCATGAGTCCGGCACATTTCTCATTGTTGACATTGACGATTTCAAACTTGTCAATGACCATTACGGTCACCAGAAAGGAGATGACATCCTGAAGGAGGTTGCCAGAACACTGCAGTCATCCTTCAAGAAGACGGACATCGTCATGCGCATGGGCGGGGATGAGTTTATCATCTACGCGATCGGGATGGTTGATTACGCGGTGAGCTGCAAGCGGCTGGAACAGCTGAATGAAAGGATCCGCTCCATCATCATCAGCAAAGCGGACGGAAGCTATGTAACCGTCAGCATCGGCGGCGCGATCAATGACGGCAGCTATCCGACCTATGAGGATCTGTACAAGGCAGCGGACCAGTACCTCTACCAGACGAAAGCGAAGGGGAAGGACGGCTACTCTCTTCTGGGAAAAAGTTTCAGATAACATTCATGCTCCCCGTCCGGTAGCCGTCCAGATCCATGGAAACGAAGGAAAAGCCAAGAGAGCGCAGCTCCTTCGTCACTTTTTCCCTTACTGCCCTGTCAAGAAGCAGTTCAAACTGATCCGGGAGAATCTCGATGCGGGCCATCGTATTGTGTATCCGCACCCGGAACTGTCTGAAGCCGAGAGCAAGGAGCAATTCCTCCGCCCGCTCCACCATCCGGAGCTTTTCCCGCGTGATGGTCTCGCCGTACACAAAGCGCGACGCCAGACAGGCAAACGACGGCTTGTCAAAGACAGGCAGGCCCGATTCCTCTGACAGCTTCCGGATATCTGCTTTGGTCAGCTGTGCCTCTCTGAGCGGGCTCAGAATCTTCAGCTCTTCGATTGCCCTAAGCCCCGGGCGGTAATCTCCCAGATCGTCAAGATTCGATCCTTCCGCAACCGCCGTGATTCCCTGCTCTCCCGCCACCTCCAGAAGCCTTTCAAAAAGCGCGCGTTTGCACAGATAGCATCGGTCAGGCGGATTCTGCGCAACGCCGTCTGTTTTCAGGACATCGACATCCACCACAACCTGGCGGATCCCTCTCTCCCGGCAGAATCTCTCCGCTTCCCTAAGCTCTCTTTCCGGGAAGAAAACCGACGCCGCAGTCAGCGCCAGAACCCCCTCTCCCAGCGCCTGAGCTGCTGCATGCAGGAGAAATGCCGAATCCACGCCGCCCGAGAATGCCACCGCAAGCTTTTCCTGCTCCCTGAGAATCGCCGTCAGCTTCTCATATTTCTTTTCCAGTTCCATAGGAATATCCTTTGTCTGCGCTCCGTCATATCCCCTTCATCATACCCCGATGCTTCCATTATCACAAGCGCCTATACCGTATACCCCATCAGGAATTCGTCTACCTCCCGCGCGCAGGCGGTTCCCTCCGCGATCGCCCACACGACAAGCGACTGGCCGCGGTGCATGTCCCCGGCCGTGAACACGCCCGCCTCGGACGACTGGTAGCGATCCGGTTTTGTCCCGACCACTCCCCGGCCTGTCAGCTTCACTCCGAAAGCCTCCGCGGTGTACGCCTCACACCCGGTGAACCCGGCGGCAATCAGCAGAAGGTCGCAGCGCATCTTCTGCTCGCTCCCCTCCACGATTACAGGGCGTTTATCCTGAAAACACACCTTCGCGGTCACAATCTGCTTCAGCTTCCCGTTTGCGCCGGTGATACATTCCTTCACGGTAGTTTCGTAGACACGGGGATCCTTCCCCCACAGCGCGATGGCCTCCTCGTGCCCGTAATCGGTCCGTTTCACCTTCGGCCACTCCGGCCACGGATTTGACGGCAGGCGCTCCGCGGGCGGCTCCGGCATCATCTCCAGCGCGGTGACAGACCTGCAGCCATGCCGGATCACCGTCCCGATACAGTCATTTCCGGTATCACCACCGCCGACCACAACCACATGCTTATTCTTCGCGCTGATGAATCCGCCTGTCTTCAGAAGTCCTTCCGCACTGTGATCCTCCGACTTCAGGAGGCTCTTCGTCGTACTCTTCAGAAAGTCAACCGCATAACAGACGCCGTCGGTCTTTTCCGGATCCGCGCAGGGAAGCGAACGGGGCGCCTTCGATCCGCAGCACAGAATCACGGCATCATATTCCTCACGGAGACGCTGCGCCATTTCTCCGCGCACGTCCACTCCTGTATGAAAATGAACTCCCTCCTCTTCCATCAGCTTCTGCCTGCGCAGGACCACGCTCTTGTCAAGCTTCATATTCGGGATCCCGTACATCAGAAGTCCTCCGACGCGGTCTTCCCGCTCAAATACATCCACCGTATGGCCGCGTCGGTTCAGCCAGCCGGCCGCCGCCAGTCCCGACGGTCCGCTGCCGACCACGGCAATCTTCTTTCCGCTCCGCACCAGGGGAATACGGGGACGCATATGTCCATTCTCATATGCCCACTCGATCAGGTACCTCTCATTGTCATGCACCGTGACCGGTTCCCCGTGTTCGCCGCACATGCAGGCCTTCTCGCACAGGGCAGGACATACACGCCCGGTGAATTCCGGAAAACCGGAGGTCTTCAGCAGCCGGTCCAGGGCGTGACGGCGGTGTCCCAGCCAGATCTGGTCATTCCATTCCGGGATCAGATTGTGCAGGGGGCATCCTGTTACCATGCCGGCAAGGCGCATGGCCGACTGGCACAGAGGCACGCCGCAGTTCATGCATCTGCCCGCCTGCTCCCTGCGCTGCGCCTCCTCAAGCGGCCGGTAGAACTCGTCAAAGGTCCGGATCCGCTCCGC
>ONVT01000059.1 GCA_900321365.1 uncultured Eubacteriales bacterium
CCGGCTGAGATCTTCGCCCATGTCATAAAAACGAAATATCATATTCCGTCATTCCCGGTCATGCAGATCAACGGCCTGATGTCAAAGCGTAAGGTCGGCTACACGTTTGATGAGTATTCCACCAAAACCGCGCTGCAGGTCAACAGAAAAGTCCCCGTGCTGCTCATCCACGGGGCCGAGGACAAGTTTGTCCCCACCCAGATGAGCCGGGAGAATTATGAAGTCTGCCAGTCCAAGAAGCAGCTGCTGATCGTAGAAAATGCCGGCCACGGCTCCAGCGTGTTTGAGGATGAGGAGCTTTACGAAGCCACGGAGAGGGCATTTCTGGATGAAGCCCTGGGCAGTCAGGAAGGATCAGTGAAAGAGACACAGTATGGCGTCCCGAAAGACACCAGTGAGCAGGACATTTAAAAAGTGCTTTCCGGGAAAGAGACATAATATGGCGTCTCGAAAGGCGCCAGTGAGCCGGACATTTGAAAAATGTTTCTGGAAGGAGGAAGGATATCGGAGAAATACCATGAAGACGAATGAGATAAAAACACTGGCGGACCTGGTTTTGTTTGCCGCCGAATCGTATGGAGCAAAAGCGTATCTGAAGGAAAAGACAAAGGACGGAACTCGGGAAAAGAGTTTTGAAGGGTTTTATGAAGATACCCGGCGCATCGCGTCCTATATGGAAAAGAAGAGGACTGCGGACGGGCCTGTTCACGCAGCCCTGATCGGAACCAGCAGCATTGCATATCTCACCTGTCTTCTTGGAACTGCTGTATCAGGAAACGTCGCGGTGCCCATTGACCCCCAGCTGTCAAAGGAGGATGCCTGCGATCATCTGAACAGGGCTGACGCGACGATTCTGTTCTATGACAAAAAGTTTAAGCCCCTGGCGGAGGAAACCAGGCAGGCCTGCCCGCAGATCACGGACTGTATCTGCCTGGCGGCAGACTGCGGTGAGGACGAGAAGAAGGTCTCTTCCGTCCTTGCGGAAAATGAGCCTGCGGACCTTCCAAAGCTGTCCCCGGATCTGTGTGCCGCCATCCTTTTCACCTCCGGTACGACCGGAAAGAGCAAGGGCGTGATGCTGTCCCATGGGAACCTGATTGACAACGCGCTTTGCTGCGAGGACGAGGCGGATTCCTCCGATGTCATCCTCTCTGTCCTGCCGATCCATCATGCCTACTGCCTGACCTGTGATTATCTTCTGGCGCTTCGATACGGCGTTACGGTCTGTATCAATGACTCGCTGATGCGCATCCAGCAGAACATAAAGCTTTTCGAGCCGACAAAGATCCTGGTGGTTCCCATGATCGCGGACATCATCTACCGCAAGATTCATGCCGCGCACAAGATGAAGCCGTTTGTCCCCATGAAGCTGGTGGGAGAGTCCGTGTTCGGCAAGAGGCTTAAGGTGATCTTCTGCGGAGGCGCTTACCTGCCGCCTGAGCTTACCAGAGCATATAAAAAGATGGGAATCCAGCTTCTGCAGGGCTACGGGATGACCGAAGTCTCTCCGCGCATCTGCTCTTCCAGCCAGGCGTCTCCCACCATCGGGGATGAGGTGGGCATCATCGTGAAAGGATGCAGCGTAAAAGTAGATGACGGCGAGATTCTTGTCAGGAGCCCTTCCGTCATGCTTGGCTACTATAAGAATGAAGCTGCCACGAAGGAAATGTTCACGCAGGATGGCTGGCTGAAGACAGGTGATCTGGGCTACGTGGAAGATAACCGGCTGTATCTCACCGGCCGGAAAAAGAACCTTATCATACTAAGCAATGGGGAAAATGTCTCCCCTGAGGAACTGGAGAACAGATTCGCGGGCCTGGAGTGGCTTCAGGATGTCATGGTGTATTCCGAAGAAGAGCAGATCACCGCGGAAGTCTATCCGGTTCCCGAATTCAGGGAGAAAGCAGAGAAGCTGTTCCGGAAAAAGGTGGAGGAGATCAACCGCTCGGTGGCTCCGTCGAAGCGAATTCTCCGGCTGCGCTTCAGGGACAGGCCGTTTGAAAAGACAACGTCGCAGAAGGTGAAGCGGAACCAGACCGGAGAGAAGGGAAGATTGCTGGAACTGTAAGAATGGAAACGCCCGCGGCGAACGCCGCGGGCGTGACTTGTAACGTCTGCGGGCAGAGCCTCATTTTGCGCTGCGGATCAGGTCCCCGAACCAGGCGGCCTTGCCCAGATCCCCATCGACTTTAAGGATGCCCTCATCATATGCTTTTCCGACATCCATCTTTCCGTTCAGGAACCGGAGAAAGTCGGCATTGCTGATCGTGATCGCACAGTTCCTGTCGTAGTACTCATAAGGCTCCACTGAAACCCTGTGGTCCTTCACTTCCACATAGAAAACCCCGCCGTCAGGCTCCGTGATGTTGATCTGAACGGCCAGGAAATCCACGCCTGACACATCCACTTTCGAAGCAATCTCCCGGGACTTTTTCAACAGGTTTTCAAATTTCATATTCGTTCTCCTCTTTGAAAGCACTTTTCAGATACCCGACTCACCGGCGTCTTTCAGGATATCATACTGTGCCTGCTTTGTCAGAAGCTCTTGATCCAGTTGATGAGGGAATCGTGATATACATTGTTCTCGACATCCCGGCGCATCTGGTCCGTCACCGG
>ONVT01000161.1 GCA_900321365.1 uncultured Eubacteriales bacterium
AGCGCGAAAATCGTGAAGATGCTGCCGGGAATGCTTTTGCCCGGCGCAAATGACGGTTCAAGGGGGATTCCGGCGCTTCTGGCATGGAGCATGCCAAAGACAAAGCAGATGAGCGCGCCGGCCAGGAGCGCGACTGCCGCGATGATCTGCACGCTCTGGGACAGGCGTCTGTGAAGGCAGATCAGGCCGGACAGGAGCAGGGCTCCGGCCGCAAGGATGAGCTCTCCGAAATAAACATGGTAGCCGGCGATTTCATAATCAAAACCAAACTGGAAGAAACCGCCCAGAAGCGTCCTGGCGATCAGCGGCAGGGCAGTCGCATTCGCCCAGATGATGGCGATATAGGTAAGGATCAGAAACCATGCGCTTAAAAAACCATGGTCATAGCCAAAGCACTTTTTGGTGTAGGTATAGGTTCCGCCGCCGTCACGATGGTGATTCATCAGATAGTGATAATTCACCGCGAGAACCAGCATCACGACAGCACCTGCCGCAATGCCGGCCGCTGTTCCCACGGGGCCGGCTATGGGCAGGAACGTAGAGCCGGGCATGACAAATGCTCCCCAGCCGACACTGCATCCAAACGCGAGTGCCCATGCACCCACCGTCGACAGATAGGGAGATGTCTTCTGTTTTGACTGACTGTCAGAATTCTGACCCATGCTGTCACCGCTCTTTCATACGCTCCGGTTCATGAATGACTTACAGCTGTCTCCTTCGTCCGGTTTCAGCCTTCCTCGTACCGGCTGATTCCCTCACATACCTTCCGGTACAGCTCACCGATCTTCGCAATCTTCCCATCCACCTCTTCATCCGAAAGCTTTCTTGCGTTGCCGGGCCTGAATTCCTCCGCGATCTCCGAGGCCAGCTCTGACATCTCCGTAAGCCCGAGGTTGCCGCAGACTCCCTTCAGGGCATGCGCGCTCTCAAACAGCTCCTTTGCATCCCTGCTTCTGCCTGCTTCCAGCAGTTTTTCTGCGACACCGTTTTTCGTAAACTTCCGGATATGCTTATCCATCAGCTTCTCCATCCTCAGGACACGGATTGCATTCTCATAATTCCCACCGATACTCTGGTACAATTCCTGAAGCGTCATTGTTTTTATCCCCTTTCTGTCGACAGTTCCTTCTCGATGAGTTTCTCAAATTCCACCGGAGGAAGCGGGCGGGAAAAATAATATCCCTGCACGATGTCACATCCCGCATCCTTCAGGAGCGTAAGCTGGCCTTTGGTTTCGACGCCCTCTGCCACAACACGCAGCCCCAGGGACTTCGCGATGTCAAGAATGAGCCGGACCAGGCGCATGTCCGTCCTGCTCGTCTCGATGTTCCGGATAAACTTCATATCCATCTTCAGCACGTCGATCGGCATGTCCGAGAGCATGTTGAGGGAGGAATAGCCTGAGCCGAAGTCATCCATCTCAATCTCAAATCCCATCACTCTCAGCCTTCGGACAACATTCAGAAGATCCTTGGCCCTGTCCGTATACGCGGACTCCGTCACCTCCAGCTTGAGATCTTCATAATTCAGGAAGTTATCGCCGATCAGGCGGACCAGGCGGTCCACGATGGTCGGGTCAAATACATCCGCGCGCGACAGATTGACGGAAACCGGAAGACGGAACCCGTACTTTTCCTGCCATTCGCTGACCTGTCTGGCGGCCTCTTTCCAGACAAAGCTGTCCACGATGCTGATCAGGCCGTTGCCCTCGAACAGAGGCACAAACTGCCCCGGGGAGATCATGCCCAGCTCCGGATGCACCCAGCGGATCAGGGCCTCTGCACTGCTGAGCATGGGCGGATCGCACTGAATGCTGTATTTGGGCTGGTAAAAGACCCGAAGCTGCCCGTCCCGGACGGCGATATTCAGATCGTTCAGCAGTCTATGATTGAACAGCTCCTTCTCGTGCATCTCCTCATTGAATATCTTCAGCGGGTTCTGGTAATCTCCCCGCACCATGTTGCACGCCGCCCTCGCCCGGTCAAACATCTGGACCGGCTCGACTCCCTCTCTCCAGGGCATGACACCCATGCGGAGATGGATGCTGACATTAGGAGAGATCTGGCTGACCTTGTCCTGAAAGCGGGTCATCACGGCCGTGTAATCGCTCTGGCCGAGGCAGAAGATATCGAAGCGGTCCGCCTCGACACGGCTGGCAATTCCCCTTGTCCGGGAGAGAAACGCGCGGATCTCGTTTCCGATCAGCCTGAGCACTTCATCACCGAAATCACGCCCGTTCACGGCATTGATGGTATGGAACTGCTCAATGTTCAGGACAATCGCGTCCATATGCATCTCAGGATGGTACTGATACAGGCGCCTCGCATACTCAAAGAAGAAGTTTCTGGAATAAAGGCCGGTCAGCTGGTCGTGCTCCGCCGCGGATATCAGTTTCTTTCCCTCGCTCAGTTCAAGGATCCGGTCGACACGCTTCAGGATCACCTCGGGGATATCAAACGGCTTCGTGATGAAATCCGCCGCTCCCATCTGCAGCGCCTGAAGCTCCGCATTCTTGTCCGCCGTCAGGACAATGAAAGGAATGTGGCTGATCCGGTCATCATCGCGCATATGCTCCGCCACCTCATATCCGGACATGACCGGCATGTTCAGGTCAAGAAGTATGATCGACAGGTCATCTGCGTACCGGTACATCAGATCCAGGGCTTCTTTGCCGTTTTCCGCGTAAATCAGGTTATAATCATCCTCCAGGACGATACCGAGCGCGTCGCGGTTAATCTCCAGATCATCCACAATCAGAACCAGTTTTGGTCGTTCAATCTGTTTTGACTCGATCATACCCGTTCTAATCTCCCTTCTGCTTCCTGCCAGGCGAAACTGCCTGCGGCTCGTCCTTCTGACGGTTCCGCCTGTACGTTATATTATTTTACCACAAAAATGGCTGACCGGAAATGCCTGTGACACGGAATCGTTTGCGTAAATCGGCGGCAGCATGTATTATAGAGTCAGACAGTAACAGACAATCCCGTAACCGCGGGCATGATGTGGCACCGGCGAAGGCGGAAGGAATTCGGCATGATTCGGCATCAGGGCTCCGTCACCGGCTTTAGCCGGTGACGGAGCCCTGATGCCATTGTCCTGATACCGAGAACAGTCGATAAGGAGTAAAACCATGAAACGAAACAGTCATCTGAAATCCGTGTTGTCCATGACACTGCTTTTCCTGCTGATCTTCCAGGTCAGCGCATTTGCCAGTGTCACGAAGGAAGAGGCGCTGAATACAGCAAAGGAACTGGTCCCGGCGGACTGCAAGGCAACCGAGGTGTCCTGCAACAAGAAGACGCATGTGTGGGAATGTGAATTCCTCACAAAGAACAAAAGAATCGAGTATGAGGTCGAAGTGGATGAGATCACCGGAAAGGTGAAGAAGCTGGAACGGGAGAAGATCTTCGACAAGGGCGGAAAATACGTTCGCATTACGAAGGCAAAGGCAAAGAAGGCCGTCCTGAAGCTGTTCCCGGATGTCGTCATTACAAAGGTAAAAAAGGCAAAGGATGGCGGAAAATACATCTACAGGGTGTGGTTCACCGGGGACGGCTTCAGAGGCGATGCCGAGGTCAACGCACAGACCGCCGCC
>ONVT01000044.1 GCA_900321365.1 uncultured Eubacteriales bacterium
CTGAAGAACGGGGTGACGCGCTCCGACCAGTTCCTGCTCAGATAGTTGTGGCAAAGCCTCTTGAACTGGCTTCCCAGCCTCTCCTTGCCGAGCAGGATATAGATGGAGAAAATGAACGCCATGAACGCCGTCATGAACCCGGAGGTCAGGGACCTGAGCAGATCGGCTACGTTCGAGACGCTGATGGCAGTACTCTCTCCGTTGGTCAGGAAATCGAGGACTCCCTGAACCAGTGACTTGTAATCCGTATTCTGGAGCGCTTCCCGGATGCTTTCCGGAAGCAGGTTCATCAGCGCCTCATTCTCCGACAGATCCTTCAAAAGGCCGGGAACCTTCTCCAGGATCAGCGAGATTGCGTTAACAAGCTGTGGAATGACGATAGAGAGCAGGAGTATGACCGCTCCGATCACGGTGGCAATCGCGGCGATCAGGCACACCGGCCTCCTGGACTTCTTCACCCAGCCTTTGTCAGCGTGTTTCCTGAAATAGTGTCTCTCATACAGACTCATCAGGATGTTTACGACATACGCCAGCACAAACCCGAGGATAAGCGAAATGGCGGCGCCCAGGAAATCCTGAATCAGATGCACAAGGGGTTTCCACCATGTAATGGCCAGCATCAGCACGAAAGCTGTTATGCCCAGTCTGACACATGTCCTGCCCGTAATGCTCAGTATGACTCTCTTTTTCGGTTCATTCTCCTGCATACCGGTTTCCCTCATCGCTGCATGCTGTAAGGATCTTTCACTCTGCCTCTTCCAGCAGCTTCTGCACCGACACAAGTTTCGTACAGAGCGCCAGCACCCTCGCCGCCGTCTTCAGGTCCTCGAGCGGCGGGAACGACGGGGCGACACGGATGTTGGAATCGTGCGGGTCATTTCCGCCCGGCCACGTCGCGCCGGCATTCGTCAGGATCACGCCGGCCTTCGCGCATTTGCTCACGACTTCTTTCGCGCAGCCTTCCATCGTGTTATAGGAGATAAAGTACCCCCCCTTCGGCGTCGTCCAGTCAGCGATGCCCAGTCCGCCCAGCTCCTGGGAGAAGATCTCCTCGACCGCCTCAAACTTCGGACGGAGGATGTCCGCGTGCTTCTTCATATGCTCGACCATCCCGTGGATGTTTTTGAAGAATCTCACATGGCGGAGCTGGTTCACCTTGTCGTGCCCGATGGTCTGGACCTTCAGCTGGGCGCGGATGTCCTCCAGATTGTTCAGAGACGCGGCGAGCGCCGCGATCCCGCTGCCCGGGAAGGAAATCTTCGAGGTGGACGCGAACTTGTACACCAGGTCAGGATTCCCGGCCCGCTTGCACTCTGCCAGAATCTCTATCACCCTGTCCTGATCCAGGTCATACAGGTGGTGTACGGTGTAGGCGTTGTCCCAGTAAATCCGGAAATCCTTTGCCGCCGGCCTGAGGCGCGCAATCCTCATGACGGTCTCGTCCGAGTAGGAATTGCCCGTTGGATTCGAATACTTCGGGACGCACCAGATGCCCTTGACAGTCTCATCCTGGGAGACGATCTGCTCCACCAGATCCATGTCCGGCCCGGTCGGAAGCATCGGCACGGGGACATTCTCGATGCCGAAGTATTCCGTGATCCGGAAATGGCGGTCGTATCCCGGAACGACGCAGAGGAACTTTACCTTATCGAGCCTGCACCAGGGCGTATTGCCCATGACACCGTGGCTGTAGGACCTCGAGATCTGGTCGTACATCACATTCAGGGAGCTGTTTCCGTAGATGATCAGGTGATCCTTCGGCACCTCCATCATGTCGGCGATCAGCTGCAGCGCCTCCGGAATTCCGTCCAGTACGCCATAGTTCCTGCAGTCCGTTCCGTCCTCGCAGCGAAGATCCGATTCACTGTTGAGCACGTCCATCATGCCCATCGAAAGGTCCAGCTGCGCGATGCTCGGCTTTCCCCTGGACATATTCAGGTTCAGGTCCAGATCCTGGGCCTTCTTGTACTCCACCCTGAGTTCCTTCAGCAGCGCCTCCAGCTCCTGCCTGTTCATCTCTGTGTATGGTTTCATCGTCCTTCTCCTGTGCAAATCGTTTTATCCCACTTATTGTATGAAACGAGCCTGAAAATGTAAAGTGAAACACGGTTCGCAGAACCCACGGAGCCGCCAGCCGAGCCCGCGGAGCGTGTCGGAGGGCCGCTCCGCGAAACCCTCACTCCGTCTTCCAGTAGCTCCAGGCACAGACTACCTCGGAGGCCAGATCGGACCAGGCCCAGGTTTTGGAACAGTTCTCCAGATTGTTCGGATCATTCAGGATGAAGGTGCCGTCATCGGCAATGCCGGCCAGTATCATAAAATGCCCGACTGCGGAGAACTTCCCGATCCCCACATTGATCAGAACCGGATGTCCTGCCTGAAGTTCAGCGCGGATGGTGCCCTCGTCGGGACTGATCTGGGTACAGGCAATCGGATGGTTCGGAAACGCGTTCGTCACCAGGCTCCAGGAGGTTCCCTGCCCGCTGACCCAGAAGCCCGAGTTTTCCGAGAACTGGCACATGTCCCTGGGGTTGATGGACTCATCGCCGGTCAGGCCGAGCCCGATCATGGCCATACAGGTCGGGGCACAGCCGGTCAGGCCGGCAGGGCCTCCGCCGTACCAGTCGAATCCCCATCTCCAGTCCCACTGCATCAGGAGCGGAACCAGACCTTTCACATCCTCCCCCAGAAGCGGCAGAAGCGCCTGTCGCTCCTGGTCCGTGTATTCGAAAGATTCCGGGGATGTGACGTCATGGCCGTAGAGATAGAGAAAATGGATTACATTCGGATTCCCCTCGGCATGGCTGATGACATAGGGCATGAACCGCCCTTCGAGCTCCCTTTTGACCCAGTCGTATTCCCCGGCGACCAGCTCATTTGTCAGTATACTGTTGGATCCCATGACGGTGATCATCTCTTCATCCGACAGAATCTCCGATCCGGATCCGTAAAATGTGCCCGGCGGAGGCGGCATCGTCGGATCATGGTCATCAGACGGTGATTCATCGGATCCGGCTCCCGCAAGCGAGTATGTGGATGAGGCGAAAGCGACGCCCGCTGTGCCCTGAAAAACCATGCCGCAGATCAGCATGGCAGGGAGCAGCCTGAGAGCATCTGGCATGATCCGTCTTATCTTCATTGTATTATCCTCTTTGTGTTCCTCCTGTCCTGAACGCTTTCCCGCAGTCAGGCCAGGAAATAATTGCAATGCAGCACATTTGTCATGAAAAGCAGTTGCGCTGTCAGCTGTCAGGTGAACTCCGGCATCCAGCTTCCGTGCGCTTCGATCATCTCGTCGCACATGGCGACGATTTCGTCAAGGGTAAGCTCCGCGCTGGTATGTGGATCCAGCATGACGGCACGGTAGATGTCTTCCTTTTTGCGGGTACGGGCCGCCTGCACTGTCATGAGCTGCACATTGATGTTGGTGCGGTTCAGGGCAGCGCACTGTTCCGGGAGATCCCCGATTACGGTGGGCTGCACTCCGTTCCTGTCGACGAGGCACGGCACTTCCACGCAGGC
>ONVT01000046.1 GCA_900321365.1 uncultured Eubacteriales bacterium
GAACGAGAATCCGTACAGCTTCCCGGTTGACGGGTGGGTGCCGTATCTGAGCATCGATTACACGATCTACAAGGCAGGTACAGATGAGGAAGTCCTGACCGGATCCATGATGCCGATGGCAGCCTCCGACGGACCGCATTACGGCAACAACATTGCCCTGGAAGAAGGGGAATATGACATCAAACTGAGCATCAAGAGCCCGGCTGAGAACGGATACCTTCTTCATGTTGATTCCGAGACCGGCGTCGAGGCGGACGGATTCTGGGAAGAGCCGCTTGAGGCAACCTGGACCGGCTGGAACTTCGTCAAGGAGTGGTAAGAATAGGCGGGCTATGTAACCGAATCCTGCCCGGTCCTGATTTCTGAAGGTGATATATGGTCAGATGCTGGCATGCGGTACGCGGGGTATCTCATGCCAGTTAGGAGCTGTTCAGAAATAACTTGTGAAGATTCATAAGTTATTTCTGAACAGATCCTTAGCGCGTTGACGACGGGCCCCGGCCGGCGAAGCCGCAGGGTGCGCGGGATGATAGGAGGCTGAGTTTGTTAAAGTACATCTGGATGGTGATTCAGGATCTGTTTGTCGCAGTCACCCTGGTATCCATGGTTCATGCCGTGATTCATACCCGGTTTGGAAAGCCGGGCCTTAAGATCCACTGGGTCGGGATCCTTGCCGGCGTGGTTTCCTCCATCGTCCTTGCGATTGTAAAGAATACCACCAACAAGATCATTTCCAGCCGCTGGAACCATAAGATCTATATCGCGATTCTCCTGTTCACACTGGCATTCCTGATCTTCTGGCTGCTTTCCGCCAGGATTCTGGCATGCATTTCCGGAGCAGGCCTTTCTGCGTCCTGGATCTTTTATTCGCTGCCGGGAAGTATTGCGTATCCGTTTACGTTCAATACCATGGGCAACGGATACTGGTCCTGGTACTTTTTCTCAAGGCTCATCGGGTGGGGACTGGCTTTCCTGATTCTTGCAGTCTATGCCGGACTGCTTCATACATGCGCGTTCCGGATCCGGAAGAAATCCCTGCCGCCCCTGATACTCTTCCTTATTGCCCTGCCGAACGCGTTCTTCTGTCTATGCAGATTCTTTGTTCCCTGGGTCAACCGCGCGAAGTGGCTGGACTGGCCGGTAGACTTTGACAGAGACGCCCATGCATGGGCGCTTGCTCTGGTCCGGTTTGGCAGCGATTATGCAATGCTGTTTATCTGGATCACGGCCGTACTGGTACTGATCCTTCTGATGGTTTTTTTCGCTGAGAATACCCATGTGACAGATCCCTATGACAATCCTGCTCAGCTGCGGAAACTCCGGGCACGGAACCGGACATTCCGGAGGCAGGCTGCAGGACTTCTTCTGACCCTGGTGCTGTCCGTGGTCAGCATGAGTGTTGTCAGGGCCTATGACACAAGAGAGGTGGCGCTGTCGGAACCGGAAACCTATACCGTGGAGGAGGACCGGATCCTGGTCCCCATGGATACCGTCAGCGACGGACATCTGCACCGGTTTGAGTACAGAACAGTGAATGATGTAAATGTGCGGTGGATCGTTGTGAAAAAGCCCGGAAGCGCCTCTTTCGGCGTCGGACTTGACGCATGTGAGGTCTGCGGCAACGCCGGATATTACGAAAACAACGGAAGGGTGATCTGTAAACGGTGTGATGTCGTGATGAACATCAACACGATCGGGTTCAAAGGAGGCTGCAATCCGATTCCGCTTTCGTATGAGGTGGACGGTGGAAATCTGGTTTTCGCCATCAAAGATCTGGAAGCCGGTGAGAGGGAATTCAAGTAACGGTCGGGCATTTTCAAAGGAGAGCAAACATGCTGTTTAAAATGATCCGCGGTGTTCTGTTCCATCAGCGAGGGAAGATGCTGCTGATTGCCTTCACGATTGCGCTGGGAACATCTCTTGCGACAGGTATGCTCAATGTCATGTGGGATGTGGGGGACAAGGTGAACCAGGAGCTGAAGACGTATGGCGCCAATATCATCGTAAAACCGAAGGACTCGTCGCTGCTTTCCGATATCTACGATGTCGGGGAAGGGGAACAGCTCAGCGAGGCGTATCTGAACGAGGAAGACCTGCCAAAACTCAAGACGATCTTCTGGGCTTTCAATATCGTTGACTTTACGCCGTTTCTGGAAGCGGATGTGACACTTTCTGACGGAACGGATGCTAAGATCGTCGGGACCTGGTTCAATCATCACCTCTCTCTTCCGACGGGGGAAGAACTGGATGCCGGTGTGGCAGGCATGCGCTCCTGGTGGGATATCACACAGGGCTCCTGGTTGGACGAATCCGATGATTCGGCGGCATCCTCCGTGATGGCCGGCATGCTGCTGGCACAGCGTGAAGGCTGGAACGTCGGGGATGAGATCACACTGAAAGGGCCTGCCGGGGAAAAGACGGTAACGATTGCCGGGATATTCGACGCGGGAGGAGATGAGGATCTGCAGATCTTTGCCCCGCTTGATCTGGTCCAGGAACTGACAGACCGGGAGGGAAAGGTGGCGCAGATCGAGGTATCCGCCCTGACCACGCCGGATAACGAGCTGGCACTGCGGGCGGCGAAGAATCCTTCTGCCTTAAGCAGCCGGGATTATGAGACCTGGTACTGTACGGCTTATGTCAGCGCGATATGCTATCAGATCCAGGAGGCGATCCCGAACGCGTCAGCGTCAGCGGTGCGGCAGGTGGCGGAGAGTGAGGGAACGATTCTCGACAAGACACAGCTTCTGATGATCCTGATCACCATCCTGAGCCTGATCGGTGCCGCGCTTGGCATCAGCAATCTTGTAACCGCGAGCGTAATGGAACGATCCAAGGAGATCGGGCTTCTGAAAGCGATTGGAGCAAGGGACCGCTCCATTACCGGGGTGATCATGGTTGAAATTCTGGTGACAGCGCTGATTGGCGGCGTTTTGGGGTATTTTCTTGGATTCGGGTTCGCTCAGCTGATCGGGCAGAGCGTATTTGGATCCGCGATTGAGATGAAGGCGAAGGTCATTCCCATTGTGACAGCCCTGATTGCGCTGGTGACGCTTGCCGGAAGCCTGCCGGCGATCCGTATGGTGCTGAGGCTGCGCCCGGCTGAGGTGCTTCATGGAGGACAGTAAAGAATGACAAAACGAAAAATGTTCCTTCGGATGATTACCGTTTCGCTCCTTCGCAGGCGCTCGCGCATGCTTATTGCGCTGCTCTCGATCGCGGTCGGCGCAACGATCCTTTCCGGCCTGGTTACCATCTATATCGATGTTCCGCGTCAGATGGGGGCACAGTTCCGCTCTTACGGAGCAAACATGATCCTGCTTCCGGAGGAGGGAAAAGTTCTTACGATGGACAGCTTTCAGGAAGCACTTGGCATGATTCCTCAGGAGGAGATCGTCGGCGCGACTCCCTACCGGTATGTCAGGCTGGACATGCCTTCGAGACAGCAGTCCTTTATTACTGCTGGGACGGACTTTTCCCAGGTTCGAAAGACGAGCCCGTATTTCAGCATAGAGGGGGAATACCCGGAAGATACGCGGGAAGTCCTGGTGGGAAAAGAGATTGCGCAGACGCTGGGTCTGAAGGAGGGAAGCTCCATGGAACTTTGCTATAAGACAACAGCCGCATCCAGAGGAAATGAAACCGGCGGCAGCAGGCCCGGGACCACCCTGCATGGCAGCGCGGAAGGTTTCAACAAAGTACTCGTGACGGCAGATGTTGTCCTTGACGAGGAAGGGAGGATCGCATCGCTCGAAGTGGACGCTTCGTCCCAGACTCCCGGGATCGGCTCCCTTACAGGGACAGACAAGGCGTTTCTTGACCAGTTTATCGGAAAGACGCTGCCGCTTTCCCTTTCGAATGCGGCATCTGATGCGGCCTCAGGGGCTGGTGCGGGAACCGGGCCTGATGCGGACTCAGAGGTTGACGCGGTTTCCGGGGCAACCATTTCTTCGCAGGCGGTTGTCGACGCAATCAACAGCGCAGCCTCATCGGAAGAAGAGGTTCCGGCCGAAAACACGGAGCATTTCACAGTGGCAGGAATCCTCTCCACGGGAGGAGAGGAGGAAGGTTATATCTATATGTCTCTGGGGGATCTTCAGAGACTGACGGCGGATGAGACGCTTGATGTGGCGGAGCTGTCCGTTTCCGCCGGAGAGGAAGATCTGGAGAAGTGCGCAGCCGCCCTCACGGATTCGGATCTTGGCATCACATCCCGGCTGGTCAAACGTGTGACACGCTCAGAAGCCTCAGTACTGGGAAAGCTGCAGGCCCTGGTGTTCCTGGTGACGGTGGTCGTTCTTCTCCTGACCATGATCTGCGTGTCCACCACGATGCTTGCGGTGGTCTCGGAAAGGCGCAGGGAGATCGGCCTTCGGAAGGCGCTGGGCGCCTCTGACGGATCGATCCGGAAGGAATTTTTGGGGGAGGGTATGTTTCTCGGCGGCCTGGGAGGCGTGCTCGGAACCATACTTGGTTTTGGGTTTGCCCAGCTGGTCAGCGTCAGTGTGTTTGGCTCGTCCATCACCTTCCAGCCGCTTCTGTTGCCGGTCACGATTCTTGTATCCATGGCGATCGCTGCCGTATCCTGCCAGATGCCGATACGGCGGGCTGTGGCGATCGATCCCGCAATTGTCCTGAAGGGAGAATAACAGATCATGCCGGGTGTTGAAAGCCAATTTGAC
>ONVT01000309.1 GCA_900321365.1 uncultured Eubacteriales bacterium
GCCATATCCCCTGCTTGTCATGTAGAAGGGAATGCACTTGTAGGCAATGCCGCTGGCTGTTCCGCCGTCCTCATTCCAGGTCTGCACGCTCTGCCCGTTCTTGACAAAGCTGGTGAAGCGCTCGCCAAACCCATAGATGCACTCTCCCACGTCCAGAGAAAGCTCATTGACGATATAAGGCTTCATCCTGGTCTCGTCCAGATAGTGGTCTCCCGGCAGCATTGTGGACGGCTGCCGGTCCCATTCCATGTAGCCCAGGTTCCGGAAGCCGCACTGTGTGATGACCACGCCGTCCTTCTCAAAGCTGTAGCCGAAGTCCTGCGTTTTCACGCGCACGGTCAGCGATCCCGTTTCCATCAGGTACGCGTCCCCGGCCTTCGTGATCACGACCTTCTGCGGGACTTCCGCAATCTGAAACGCCGGCTTGTGTGTGTTGTAACCTTCAAAATGAACAATCTTCACACTGACCGTATCCGGCGCGACGGCCCGGAACGTGACACTCAGGCAGGGCACATTGACAGTATCTCCTTTTGCCGGGACCTTCCGAAGCGGCACCAGAAGACGCATGCCGTCCTCCAGGGGTTCCATCTCCCATACCTGAGCCGCGTAGTGTTCCTGCATATTCTGGCTCCTGAGCCAGTATCCTTCCGTAAACCGCATTCCTGTTCCTCCACTTCTATGGATGCCATTTCAGGATCTGTTCAAAAATAACTAATAAATCTCAGTCGCGCACGTTCAGCCACACCTTCATCTCGTTCTCCCCGCGGTTCGCCCATGTGAAGTACGGGATCAGTGAGATCTTCCTCTCCCTGTACACCGGCGCGCGGTACCTGCCGTAAAGTCCGGACATCTCTTCCGGTTCCCTCTTCCATCCCCAGGCTGTCAGCCGGACAATTTCCTGGCCTTCGATGCAATCCGGTGTCTCCTCAAACGATGCGTCCGGATCAAGTGCCAGAAGATCCAGCATGTCACCGTTGTCGGCCTCCTCCGCACAGTAGATCAGCGGCCCTCTGGCCACACACACCTTCCCGATGTCTTCGCGCACTCTTGAATCCGCCTGCAGCAGGACTGTTTCCATGGGAAAATGAACCGCTATCGTCTCCTGTTTCCATACACCGGTAATATACAGATACCCTCCTGCCGGGCGCATCTCAAATGAGCCGGGCAATTGGGGAAGCTCCGGGTTCCGGCACCATGCGGGCAGTCTCAGGGCGATTGTGTCCCGGACTCCTTCCGGTGCAGCCGACGAATTGTTATCAGTTGCGCTTCCTGCCGCCGACACATCGCTGTCCATTGCTTCTCCCTGCGCCGCCGTGACTGTGATCTTCACATGGCCGTCCCACGGGAATCCCGATTCCACCTTCACGTTCAGTATGCCGCCCCGGGTCTTTCTGACAAGTTCCATGTCGAAGTACTGATGAAGGAACAGCACACTGTCATTTTCAGTAGCCGTGTATGCGGCAATGCCGGTCAGAAGCCGCGCCAGGTTCGGCGGGCAGCAGGCACAGCGCATCCATTTACGCCGGACCGGATAGACATGCGCCTTGCGCGCGTCCAGATGGTCCGCCTTCGGCCAGACATCCAGCGGATTCACATAGAAGAAGCTCTTCCCGTCCAGCGCGATTCCCGGGAGAACGCCGTTGTACAGCTCCCTCTCGCAGATATCCGCATACCGGCCATCCGGCTCAAGCTCCAGCATGCGCCTGGCAAAGAACGACATCCCGACCGAAGCGCAGGTCTCCGCGTACACCGTGTCATTCGGCAGATCATAGGCAAAGGAAAATGCCTCTCCTACATGCGTCCCTCCGATGCCTCCGGTCACGTACATGTTCCGGTCTGTAATGTCTTCCCAGAGTTTTTCACAGGCTTCCTTCAGCGAATCATCCCCGTCGATCCGGGCGTAATCGGCCATCCCGGAGTACAGGTAGACAGCGCGCACCGCGTGTCCCTGTGCCTGTGTCTGTTCCCTGACAGGCCGGTCCGCCTGCTGGTAGCTGAAGAGTACTCTCTCACCGGTCTTTTCATCGATCCGGTCAAATGCGCTGCTTTCAGGAAACGCGAGTTCTTTCGACTGTTCTTCTGCGAAACAGTTTGGTGACTGTCCTCTCTGGTTGATGAAGTATCTTCCAAGCTCAAGGTATTTCTTTTCTCCGGTTATCTCGTAGAGTCCGGCCAGCGCCATCTCCGCAATTTCATGTCCCGGAACGCCCTGTCTCTTCCCGATCCCTTCTCCGATGTGATCCGCGATGCAGTCCGCGAAACGGCAGGCAGCCTTCAGCAGCCTGTCTTTTCCGGTCGCTCTGTAATACGCGCAGGCGGCCTCCGCAAGGTGGCCGAAACAGTACAGTTCATGGAAAGAGCGCAGGTTTGTGAACCGCTGCGAAAGATCGGTCAGGGTATAGTGGGTGTCCAGATATCCGTCCTCTTCCTGCGCGCTGCAGATCAGATCAATCACACGATCCACGGTTTCCTCCAGGTTACGGTCCGGATGCTGTGCAAGGCTGAAGGCGGCAGCCTCAATCCACTTGTACGCGTCCGTGTCCTGGAATGCAGGACCGTAGAACCTCTGTGCGGGAGCAGACGGATCCTCCGGCCAGTCCTCAAATACATCCGCCGGATACACCGGCACCTCTTTTCCTTCCTTCCGGTCACGGATCACCTGTGCGGCCGCCTCAAAATTGTGGATGCAGAAGCTTGGCTCGGCTCCGGGAACCTCATCGTGGATCGCCTTCCACTGATAAGGCAGTACCTCAGTCCTGACCAGATCACACTTCTGCTTCCAGAAGCCGCCTGTGATCCGGACATCTTTTAGATCGATAGATCTCGATATATTTTCCATGTTCATAAAACCACCTCTGCTTTTCACTTATCTGTAAACGTCAGTTTCCCTGACGTTTTTGACTGTCGCATCGGAGAATGCAGTGAGTCAGACTGGTTCATCATTCTCTCCGTCCTCCTCGTCTGCCGGACCGAATGGAAGAATCCGCTTCCTGACAGTCGGGACTGTGATCACACTGTACAGCCCCGGCATGAAGAGCAGCACCAGCGGGAAGCGCCAGACAGACCAGTACCCCGCCGCAGCCATCGCAAGCAGGAACAAAGACACCGGGAAATAGCGGAACACACAGTACAGGGAACCGCGCAGATACCAGCCGAAGGGCATGTCAAACCTGGCCACCATCGGGAACAGGTAACAGGCGTTCATGATCAGAATTGCCGTCAGCACCAGGTACAGGGCGCAGAACACCCACTGCACGTGTCCTGTCATCTTCGCCCTGCAGATGCCAAAATTCAGCAGAAAAACAAATCCCACCGCCAGCGTCAGAAGCCAGTGCGCGCATCCCATCTTCAGGTTCTTCCTGTAGGAATGCCAGAAGGAATGTGTCGCCGTGTCCTGGTCCCGGTAGACAGACCGGTCTACGGCATAGTAAAGCGCCGCCGCACTGGTTCCGATGGTGACAACCGGAATAGATCCGATGACACTGTAAACAGTGAGCAGCACAACATCAAATGCTTTGCTGCCCCAGGTGTACACGGGGCCTCCATAGCTGAAGGCCCTGCTCAGTTTTCCGTTCTTGTTCTCACTCATGTATCCAGGTCACTGCCGTCTTTTCCCGGCCGTCTGAAACTCCTGCGAGGAGCATTCCCCGCTTCTACCCTCTGTCTGTTATGCCATGTGCTCCCGGAGAAAAGACAGGCAGAATGGAAAGATGTTTTGCACAGATCCTTACCTTCCGCGCCGGCAGTCACAGGGAAAATCCGTCCCGCAGAAACAGCGGAATCTGCTCCAGCGGCGCAGCCACGCTCACAGTCTGTCCTCCCTCAAACTTCTCGCCGGTCCACCAGCAGGTCCAGGAGGCGCCTTCGGGCAGGTATACACTTCTCTCCCGCATCTGGTCATACATGACCGGCGCCACGAGGATATCCGGGCCGAACATATAGGCGTCCTCACATTCCCACGCCTTTTTATCATCCGGGAAATCATACAGCAGCGGCCGCATGACCGGCGTACCCTTCTCATGCGCCTGTTCCATCTGCTTCGTGATGTAGGGCTTCATCTTTTCACGCAGGAACAGGTAATCCTTCAGGATCTCATAAACCTCTTCCGTGTAGCTCCACACTTCATTCGGTGCGCCGGACAGACAGGTTGCCCCGCCGGTTGTCCCCACCTGCGGCTGGATCGGCCAGCGGTAGCCGTGCAGGCGCATGACAGGACAGAAGGTTCCGTATTCAAACCAGCGGACAAGCAGTTCATGGAACTTCGGATCCCTGGCGTCAGCCCCGAAGAAGCCGCCGATATCCGTGGTCCACCACGGTATACCGGCAATCCCCATGTTCAGTCCGGCAGCAAACTGATCCCTGAGACTCTCAAAAGATGACATGATGTCACCGGACCAGACCAGCGCCCCGTACCTCTGGGATCCCGCCCAGGCACAGCGTAGCAGGTTGATGATGTTCTCCTGTCCTTCCTGCTTCATGCCGTCAAAGAAAGTCTTCGCGTACATCACCGGGAAGATATTCCCGATCTGGACATCCGGACCGAGGAAGTAACGGTAATTGTCATAGTCGTAATAGGTGTACTCCGGCTCCGCCTCATCCAGCCAGAAAACCCTTACGCCCTTGTCATAGTAATTCTTCTTTGCCTTCCCCCAGACATATTCGCGCGCCTTCGGATTCGTGGGATCAAAATGAAGCGTATTGCCCTGGAAATCCATCGAGATCGGATATCCCCTGTCCACACGGATCAGCAGGCCCTTCTCCTTCATCTCCCGGAAGTTCTCGCTCCTGTAGTCGACCGTCGGCCAGATCGAAACCATCAGCTCGATCCCCATCTCTTTCAGCTCTGCGATCATGGCGTCGGGATCCGGCCAGTAGACCGGGTCAAACTTCCATTCTCCCTGCAGCGGCCAGTGGAAGAAATCCACGACGATGACAGAGATGGGCAGAGCGCGCTTCTTATACTCCCTTGCGACCTCCAGAAGCTCTTCCTGCGTCTGGTAGCGCAGCTTGCACTGCCAGAAGCCCATCGCGTAGTCCGGCATCATCGGCACGGTGCCGGCGACGGACGCGTATGCCTCCTCGATCATGGCGGGCGTATCCCCCGCGGTGATCCAGTAGTCCATCTTCTTCGCAGACTGCGCCTCCCATGTCGTGATGTTCTTCCCGAAGTTTACGCGCCCCACCGCCGGGTTATTCCACAGGAAGCCGTAGCCAAGGGACGAAATCATGAACGGGACACTCGCCTGGGAATTGCGGTGCGCCAGCTCCAGGTCCATTCCCTTCAGGTCCAGGTACGGCTGCTGGTACTGGCCCATACCGTAGATCTTCTCGGACGGATTCGAGACAAAACGGACCTTCAGCGCATATTCATCGCCGCCGGAAAGCGGCCTGAACTCCCTCGCGTCAATCATCAGGGAACTCGTCGTCGATCCGTGCATGTCATTTTTATTCCTGAGATACTCCTCCAGCAGAAGTTCCCCCTTCTGGTTGCGGTATTCAATCTTACCGACATTGTTGACAATGGCAGTGATCTTTCCGTTGGTGATGGAGGCGCTGAGCGCTTCAATCCTGATCTCGCTCTTTAGCTGCGGAACATCCTCAGCCAGCGCCCACCGCTCCGTTGGCATTACGGCACATTTCGTCGAAGTGACGCGGAAGCTGTTCTCTCCCCACGGCGTGATATAGAGCCGCTCCGCCTCCAGCTGGTAGCACAGCGCATTTCCTTCCACACGGAAGCTGCCGAACATCCGGCTCTCCTCATTCGCCACCTCAGGCGCATTCGTTCCCATAGTATTGACAATAACTCTTTCTTCCATAAGTATATTCCTCAAATATCAGATTTACCGCATTACTCTTTCTGTGTATTCCCCAGATGTCAGTTTTACCACATCACTCTTTATGCGTATTCCTCAGATTTATAACATTACTCCTTTACCGCCCCGGCTGTCATGCCGCCGACGATGTATTTCTGCAGGAAAATGAACATGATGATGACAGGCAGTACCAGGATCGCGCCGTATGCCATGATACAGTTCCATTTTGTTCCGTATTTGCTCTGGAACTTGCGGATGTTCGCGGTCAGCGGACGCATCTCCGGCTTCACGTTGAATGTCATGGTGTACATCAGGTCATTCCATCCGTTCAGGAAGGAGATCGTGATGATGGTGATGATACCTGTCTTGACGGCCGGGATCATGACCAGGAAAAATGACTTGATGGAACTGCAGCCGTCGATTCTCGCCGCCTCATCCAGCGCGACCGGCACGCTCTTGAAGTACGGCCTGAGCGTGATCACCGCAAATGGCACCGATCCGGCCGCGATGGCGATGGGCGGCGCTAAAAATGTGCCGAGCAGGTGCATCTTGCTGAAGGTCAGGTACATGGGCGTCAGCATCAGGGATGCCGGAAGCATCTGCGCGACCAGGAAGATCAGGAGAAATCCCTGGTATCCCTTGAGCCTGTAGCGTCCCATGCCGTATGCTGCCGGGATGCCGAAAAGCATGGTCAGCACCATCGTCAGGAAGCCGTAGATAAAGCTGTTGCGCAGAGATTCCAGAAAGTTCCGGTCTCCCAGGTTCGCAATCCAGGGATCGATCGTAAACTCGTGCGGGAAGAACGTCAGCACCTTCCCGAAGGTCTCCATGTCGGACTTGAAGGAGATCTGGAGCATCCAGTAGATCGGGAACAGGAACAGCAC